>JAATVN010000185.1 GCA_014523595.1 Nitrososphaerales archaeon TH5888
ACAAAAAAATTTAGCAAAGTCTGTAAAAATCATTAATAGATCAGATTCTGATGATCTAAAAAGTAATGATATCAAGATTGAAGTTAGAATACAAGATCTATACAGCCTAAATAACTATGTAGCCAATATTGAGCATTTACCAGGAATAATCGAGATGGATATCCTAGATTCATTCAAAATGTTATGTAGACGAGCAGAAAGGATTTCATCAGATTTAATTACCAAGATTTGATTCGCATTGAACTATCAATAGGCATAGGTGTACAATCCAAAATATTAGATAGATTAGTTTAGTATCATGCAGTTAGAATTAGATATATAATCTCATCATCTATTTACTTATCCATCTATGACAATAATATAACATCAGTAAGGCTACTCCAGTTTGCAAGAAGTACACTGCCAATAAGTAAACTATCTTTATCGCATAATTTAGAAATTTTCTGGGTATAGAAATATTTGGATGGCTTCCGATGCCTGCAGCTGTAGCGATGGCTAAGAGGTCTTATCGTAATAGATAATTCAATATTATTGGAAACGATATAGACCGCAACTGTTACTATCACAGAAAACAAAACATAAATGATAATAACGATCCCCAGCTCATCAACATTAGTTATCCAAGTACATTTATTTGTCAATTTTTGTATGTATTTCAAGATTCTAATAACTAGTATATCAAGTGTTGGTACCATTAGAGACGAATGCCAGCACTATAACACTTAAATGCTATCGTGAAATATTTGCAATTCGATTCAGCAGTAAACATAGACTGGGAAAACAATATTGAAAACGATATGTTCAAGGATATCGAGAAATTATCAAAAATTTATTCGAAGATCCCAAAGGAAGCAAATGTAGTGACATATTGTCAAGGAGGATACAGGGCTGCAAACGCTTTTGTTGCCCTGAAAATGCTTGGTTACGAAAAAGTAAAGATCATAAACGAAGGAATTGTTTGATATATTGCCCTTAGAAAATTTCTTTGATGAACAGCTCAGAATAGCACTCTCGAATAGATGAATTCCAAGGTTAGTTAATATTTTTTCGACGCCGAAACATAGTAGGTCGTGTTCATCTCTATTATTCAAGTCCGAGTAATCAAAGACAAATTACATTAGTAGTGCCAAAATAATCTGTCAACCTAGCCATTCTTTTTGATAATCAAATAAATGAGTATAATAAATAAATTCATTTAATTGGCCACATAAAAAGAATTAACTAATTGGATATTAATTTTGTAATTTTTCTAATACTGTACATCAACTAGCAAGATAACTTTTAATATGCTTTGAAACTATCCCCCAAAACTCCAGAAGCAATTTTTAGCTCCAACACTTCATTTGCTCCTTCGTAAATCATTGTTGCTCGAGAATCAAGAAAGTGCTTTGCTACTCGTGCTGTTTTCAGGTAACCAAAAGATCCAAATACTTGTACTGATCTATTTGCGCAATCAAACGCAGTGTTCGTAGCATGGAATTTAGCAATAGCGGTCAACTTGTTGGCTTCATTTCTCAAGTTTGAGTAAGCTCTGTTATTGCGATTTAGTTTTGATTGCCATCCTACTTGTTCAAGTTTGAATTGTTCAACATAATCATGTAATTTTTGTCTGGCACATGCGGCCCTATAAGTAAGCCATTTAGAGCTTTCTATACCTATAACAATCCTTGAAATGTGTTGTTGAATTAACTGTTTTTTTGCTAGAAGAGATCCATGCTGTCTTCTTGACTTTGTGTGTTGCAAGGTTTCATTGAGGCAATCTTTCATTACTCCAATACAACCAGCTGCAACGCTTAGCCTACCATCAATCAAGGCACTGTAGGCAATGTTTAGTCCCTGACCCACATCGCCAAGTAGATTTTGTTTTGGTATGCGACATCCTTCGAAATTGATCTGAGCATTCTTAATCGTAAGAAGACCCATTTTGTTCTTCACTTCGTTCTTTGTAACGCCGGATGAATTCATATCTACAATAAATGCGGATATCTTTCCGGTTGTCTTGTCCCGAGCATAAGTTGTGATCACATTGGCTATAGTTCCATTTCCAATCCAGTGCTTCTTTCCCGTTAGTAAATAAGATTCTCCAATGTCCTCGTACCGACTGTTCATCGATGAAGGATCGCTTCCTGCTTCAGGCTCGGTTAGGGCAAACGCCATGATACTTTTACCGCTTGTTGTTGCAGGTAAGTATCTTTTCTTTTGATCCCCATCTGCCCATCCTTGTAAGACCATCTGTCCTATGGAAGTATGCACTGAAAAAAATGTTCTCATAGAATTGCCTTCTTCACCAATTCTTTCTAAAGTCTTACAATATGTCAAAATATCGTATCCTAATCCTCCATATTCTTTTGAAATCGGACAACCAAGCATTCCGATTTTACTGAATTCAGGAACTAATTTTTCATTGACTTTATCTTGAATATAGCATTCTTCTTCAAAACTTCTAAGAGATGTACATACACTGTCAACCTTTGAAATAAAGTCTTCTTGATCATTGGTGGTATCAAAATTCATGCAAGACAAATTTGAATATTGAGACAACATTATTCAATAACTATTTTCATATAAAAATATAGACATCAATTCAGTCATACTGACAAAGAGCCCTATTATTATTCCAAGTTTGCTTTTAAACTTTGATTAGAAAAAAGATTAATTGATGCAGAGTAACGTGATGTGTCGTATTCTTCCAATAAATGATTTCGATGTTTGTATAATTTTCGGAATAGATCTTGATTTAATGATTATCCAATAATCTCTTACTCATTATGGTATCTATTTATAGCAAAATAATTGAGATTAAGCTAGAACATTCTATTGATAACTACACTTAAAATCCTGAAATAATGATTGTTTGATGTTCTCTACGAGATTTCCTACCTCGTAAACATCATTTAATTCATTTAATTTCTTTGATTTAATCCCAAGTGATTCTAGTTCAGATATCCAGGGTACGAGTGGTTTAGGAATTTCGGACCTCTCGGTGTAAAGCTTTATTTGCACGAGATAAGAAATAGGTCGCGCTTTATAATAAGATAGTGGCAAAGAAAATATTAATCGTATTAGGAGATAGCTCGGATGATCTGAGCTTTATTGGATATGGATGTAAGAAAAACTAATTGGCCTTGTTCAGAATAATCAGATATTTTGAGCAATTGACGTATTTGATTCGATGAGAATTGTGATTTAGAGATTAGTATGGCATATTATATTATTGAATAATTGGAAGTGGAAAATTTTATAAATCATAAGTGTTTGATACGCATTTCCGGATCTTACGTTCTATTTTAATAACAGCACACATCTGATAATAAGAATACCCAAACATAGTTTGCCAATTGTAAAGAACGTTTTAGGTTGCTAAGCCCGCCAGCAAATTATAAAGGGATGTAATAGCGACTGGCAGGACCTAAATTGTCAAATTCTGAGAGTCCCACCAGTCCGATTGGTCCGACGTTGAAAAAATTTAACGAACTGTGGGATCGGTATTCAATGCGTAGAGTGTCCCACTGGCCCAGTGTTTCCATTTGTTTAAGGAGTAATGAAAAATACCAAATTAAATTATGAGAACTTGGCTTACCTAAGTTTACATTGAAAATCTAACTCATTATAGATTAATTAAGACCTGTGTACCAGAAGTTTTAGATAGCTGCTAGGTCTTGATAATTGTGATGTTTCTCAATTTAGCGCACACCCTGGCTTCTTCTATGTTACTAGTAATTTTCATCTTCGCAGATCCAAGTTTAATAATGGAAAAGACTGCTTTCGGAGGAAAGGATGAATTGAGTTCTATAAAATATTGTTTTAACTTCAAATGGGGTTCTCAGGGTTCAGCTGACGGCCAATTCTTACGCCCACATGATGTAAATTTTGATTCAAAAGGATATGTGTATGTAAGCGATAGAGATAGAAATGATATACAAAAGTTTACTCCAAATGGAACTTTCCTCATGAAGTGGGGTTCTGAGGGGGATAAGGCCGGACA
>JAATVN010000186.1 GCA_014523595.1 Nitrososphaerales archaeon TH5888
CTGATAAAGACTTGATCAACATAACACCATTTCCATTTTTCACCAGGTTCAAAAGATCTAATGAGTGGATGACCCGTAGATTCAAAATGTTTTGTACCATGTTTATTTACAGAAGAATCACAACATCCTACATGGCCGCAGGTTAAACAAAGACGTAAGTGTACCCAGTCAGATCCGATTTTCTCACATTCTTCACATCCTTCTGTATTTGCCTTCATGCTTTGGTTAACCTTATTCATGTGATCACATAAATCAACAACTTTCTTGCTCACTTTACATCATATAATTATATCCATGATGATATTTAATAGTTGGGTAATTTACCCTACAGAGTTATTCATCGCGTATTCTAAGAAAAGAGATCTGAACTTATCTTATCAAGCAATTAGGATCTCCAAAGAGATTTGTTGCATTTAGAATGCTTTTATAAATAACTTACATGTAAATGAAACTCAATGCCGATAGTTATTATGAGAACGATTTTTATGCCATATGCCTCATTACACTACAAATGAATGAAATCGATACTAATTATAAGAATTATTAGTCCTATTATCCCTAATTCTTATTAGGGCCTTAGAATTCTGAAATTCAAGGATACAATAATATTTATAGAGTAGTAGAACTTGCTAATTATGATTTAATAACATAATGCTTCAATTAGAGAGAGCGAAAAATAATCCAATATTAGTTCCTGATCTATCTAGTTGGTGGGAGGCAAAGGCGGTGTTTAATTGCGCAGTCCTCCATGATGGTAAGGCTTTTCATATGCTATATAGAGCGATTGGCGAATATGAAGATTATGTATCAAGGATTGGTTATGCATCAAGTAGTGATGGTATCTTATTCACTAGAAATAAGGATCCAGTAATGTATCCAGAGCGGCATTATGAAAAGTACGGTATTGAAGATCCCCGTCTAATGACTATTGACGGAGAAACTTATGTAACATATGTTGTGCTTTCGGATTATGTCAAAAATAATCCATCAGTGTCTACTGCCCTTGCGAAGACGGAAGATTTTTCGCACTATCAAAGACTTGGTATTATAACGCTACCCGGTTCGCAAGACAAAGACGTTGTATTATTTCCCAGATCTAATCCAGAAAGTGTATTTCAAAGATATATGCTTCTACACAGACCTAGTACCTGGGTAGGACCACGGTATAAAACAGAAAGACCAAGTATATGGATTGCAGAAGGTGATTCAGTTACCAATTATTATAAGCATTCACTTCTCATCAAACCAGAACAAACTTGGGAGGCTTTAAAAATAGGAGCAGGTGTTCCGCCCCTTAAGACAAAAGAGGGTTGGCTTGTTATATACCATGGTGTTAATGCAGAACATGTTTACAGTGCCGGAGCCGTCTTACTTGATATAAAGGAACCTAGCAAAATACTGGGTAGAACTAAGAGTCCTTTACTAACTCCGGAAAAGCATTATGAGCTAAGAGGTGATGTCAATAATGTAGTTTTTCCAACGGGAGCATGTATTTTGGATAATAAGTTATTTGTATACTATGGTGCTGCAGATAAGAGGTGCTGTCTTGCCACGATTGATTTGCAGAAGATATTGGATTATTTGTTATCAGATGCATGCTCAATCTACTCTGCATAAGAATCTTAATTATATGCAGCAATGACTTCTTTTAATCCTACATTAGTAGTTTAAGATAATCATAAATTTCGAGTAATTGGGCATGTACCAAAGATCTTTGGATAATACAGTCATACCAGCAGCCATTAGCCATTTGAGTATGTCTGCATAACAGTTCCAGTACTAATAAAGAGAACTAAAAAGGAAATTAATCATGACCAATGTGTACAACAATATATTACAGTTAATATCATTCTCGTCTGTACAATGACAAATGACGACTGGCCAACTCATACGAGCTTTCCTAAAATAAGCGGTCGGTTAGTCGACTTGAGAGGACTTTCAATTGGTGATGCTAATGATATTAGTCGTCTGATGACTTACAATATATCAAAGTCATTATGGGAAGTTCCCTATCCATATAGTTTAGAACATGCACAGAATTTTATCAATTCAAGTCGTAGAGACTTTGAATCACTAAAATCTGTAAATTTTGCAATACTATACAAGAATAATCCTGAAGGTGATAGTAGCTTAGTAGGAATAATAAGCCTCAAGAATATAGACCTTGATAACAAGAATGCAAATTTAGGATATTGGATTGGAGAGCTATACTGGGGTAACGGTATTGCATCAGAATCAGTGGCACTAGTTATCAATCATGCGTTCTCTATTCTAGGACTAGAAGAAGTTTATGCATTTGTATATTCTGAAAACAAAGCCTCAATGCGAGTTTTAGAAAAGAATGGAATGACAAAGAAAGGCGAGGCAAATGAGTATAGCAAGAAGCTTGGCAGGTATCAGAATACCACGAAATTTGTAATAAAAAGGCAATAAATAGTATCCAAGTTAAAAAGCCAACATATTGAGATACTGATTATCCTTATATTGAATAACAAGATTTTGGTGCATTAGCAACTTATATAGTCCAAGGTTTCGCTATCGAGAACCCATCAAGTAAACTCACATTTCATGGAAACATCACTGACTTTACTGACTGATGATGTTCCAGGATTTGCATGAATTTCTGAATTCATACAACCTGTAGCTTTGCCAATTCACTCAAAATGTATATATGCTGCACAGGTCTCTAAATATTAGATTTGGAAACGAAACGTCCCGTAGGTGTTACAATAATAGGCATACTTATAATAATTGGTGGAATAATCTTTTTGTTTGAAGGAATCGGACTTGTTGCCTTGGCGCCATTTATAAGTCAGGTTAACTTTGAAAATAACAATACTTCGAACTCTTCAGTTACAATAAATTTTAATGGCACTGACGTTACCATTCCAAACAATGCCCTCTTCAGACTTGGTGGATTTATGGGAGTGCTTGGAGGCATGCTAATTGTACTCGGAATAGCAAGCTTTGTTGTTGCTTGGGGTCTGTTTACAGGTAAAGGCTGGGCATGGATAGTTACTATTATTATAACCATCATATCCATAATCCTGAATATAGTACTTATTATATTTGGTTCTTTCGAAAGTGTAATTGGTTTAATAGTAAATGGGATTATTATCTATTATCTCTACAGACCCAGTATTAAATCATATTATGGAAGGATAAAAGGACCTACGGTATAATATCAATTTAACGTAATTAGTAAAGTCTAAACAAAAACAAACAAAATTGAAACTCATCATTAGGTTCGCAGGGGACGATATGTCATTTGAATAGACTGTAACTACGATTCAAGGTGATTAATTGAGTCAAGTAATAGGCTGATTTTCCTTAGTCTTCTGCCAAATATCAGAGATAATTTCATAGATAGTTTCACTAACCAATCCATTAAATTTTTCACTCCACGCCCTAGCTACGTATTCTCCTGGAGAGA
>JAATVN010000005.1 GCA_014523595.1 Nitrososphaerales archaeon TH5888
ATTTAAGGTTATGCAGGTACCAATATTTCCTGTACTAGGGCTGATTATGACGATGGTTATTATGTTTCAGTTTAATTATCACGTGGTGTTATCTACAGTGGTACCTTTAATTTCAATCATGATTCTATGCTTAATTTTAACAAAAAGAAAAATTGACCAAAAACAAAAGCAAAAATCTCTTAAATCTTAATATGGCTTACTCTTCTATTAATACACACTAATCATTTTGTACTAATTTAGCACAAACTTTTCCGAAACTTCCTTTTCTCTGTCCCTTATTGATAATTACAATACATGAATGGTAACAAAATCTCGAGGAATAATTCGCTGTAGTTAAGAATACTTTAGTATCCTAGTAAATTAAAAATTTTAAATATGTTTATAAAAAAAGCGCTTGCTAAAAAAATTGGTATGTAAGTTATTACCTACTTTACTTCCACTTTAGTTTCGTTGTTTTGTGTTGGCGTTTTCTTGGGAACTTGTATATGTAAAACGCCATTTTCCATTTTTGCATCTATTTTGGACGGATCAATTTCTTCTGGAGTTGAAATACGTCTTCTTAGTGAGCTGTACGATCTTTCATTGTACAAGTAATTTTTTCTTTTTTCCTCTGTCTTCTTTTCATTCTCTCCTGAAATGTCGATATAATTAGTACCTGCCTTGACAGTTATTTTGTCTTTTGGGATTCCTGGAGCTTCTAAGGTAACTTCATACTTGTCGCCCAGATCTTCCATATCGCATAGAGGGAGACGAGTTTCCAAGTCTGAAACAAGTTCATTTCGTCTGTCGAGGAAGTTCCACTTTGGGAAAAATAATGCGTCCTCCATATCCTTCCTAAACCCTTCGAATATGTCGTCAAACGCCGTGGGGAATAATGCTTTTCTTCTTGTAATTTCTGACTTACCTGATGTCATGTATGACTTTTATTGATTAATCTATTTTAAGCCTAGGCACGCACTGCATTACAAAGCATACTGACAAACGTAAAATCGCACTGTCAAATTCATTTTTTTCTGTAAAATTATTACCTCTGTCGCAAGATGAATTATAGATGCCATTGCTTACCAAACGGATCTTTCACAAGTCGGGCGCTAGGTTCTCAAATCTGTACTGACTGAACCTTTCATAAACTTCCTTGAAATTTGGAGAAAAATTATCACCATAGAATTCTTCAAGTAGACTCGGATTTTTTTCGATGATCCTGAATATGTCTTTCTGCGTCATTATCCCAATCATTTCGTTATTTTTGTCCACCACAACGAGTCTGCGAATCTTCTTGTCGTTCATTAACTTAATTGCGTCATTTATCGACGCGGATGGCTCTATGGTAAATAAAGGCTTGCTCATTACTTTCCACAATGCAAAGTGAACTAGTGCTGGGTTAAACTTGCTAAGAATTCTCACTACATCACGTTCAGTGATTATGCCTACAGGAGTGCCATCTCCTGCAATAGTAACAACTATTACGCATCCAATGTTGTTCTCTTGCATTACTCTACACGCACTCATAATATTTTTGTCCTCGTTTACAGTTTTAACCTTGGGATTCATCAAGTTGGAAACTGATATGGTTGCCAGGTTCATTTTACGTTTTTGATTTGACTAATTAATATATATTAATGACGGCTTCATTGCCATGCAGAGCATTTTCTTTAATTAACGAATTACCAAGACAGGACAATGAGCATAGGTAACAACGCCCGATGCTACACTGCCAACTAACATTCTCTTAAATCCAGTAATTCCTTTTGTTCCTATGACTATTAAATCCGCCTCATTTTTTTCAGCATGTCGCAATATGGTGGAAACTATAGACAAAGGGGTGGTAATTACATCAGTTTTTATTTTTTTAATTTCCAAGCCATCTTTTTTTACCTTTTCTAAGACCCGATTAAACCATTTTCTAGCCTCATTTTCATATTTCTTGAGGTAACTCGGCGGAATTGCGCCAAATATACCAGACGAATCTCCATACCTCACTTTTGATGCGACTATCGATATCAAAGTAATTTCAGATTGATATCTTCTTGAAATGTCGATCGCGTACTCTGCAGCTTTGAACGAATAATCAGAACCATCAATTGGAACCAATATCTTTGAAAATAGGGCCCTCATTCTAAATAGCTGTTTATAGGCGACTTAAATCATTTTGGTTCACTTCACTTGAAATTTACAATTAATTGATAGAAGTCGATTTAGTCGATGAATTCTATGTCCATTCGCTTTATTGTTCTAACTGACTTGTCTGCCTTTGTGTTCTCCAATTGGAATGTAATCATGCACCTTATTGTGTTTTCTTTGTGAAATATAACATCAGCAATCACGACATTGTTGTCTCCCTGATTGTCTTTTTCAATTTTCAGACCGTAGTCTAATCCTTGATTGGCCATAACTACGGAATTAAGAAAGGGTTCAATTTCTGATTTGCCTGAAAGGTACTTTGATTTGCTAAAAGGTTCATGAACCACACCATTATCTGAAAAAAGATTCAAAGAACCTTGCACGTCTCCTGACCTAATTCTTTTAAAGTATTCACGCACTACAAATTCGGATTTTTCATTGGTTTTCATTGATTGCTTTAACTTATTCACCTTAAGTATTGGATTTTGAAATGTGTATATAAGTGCGGCGTGTGCAATGCATTACAGATTCATCATCATGGTTTGAGTTATAAATTGACTTCTGCTTTAACGGTTTTATCTGTCGCATTAATCTCAGCCTTAACATTTGCCAATTCTGCAAATATCAAGAGCAAAAGTTCCTTTGCAAATAGAGACCAAGCTTCGCCCAAGTCGTGCTGTATGATAAAGACATGCTTTCTTCCCTGCTCTACCCTGTGGTCCGACGTAATTCCAGCAATCTTCATGTACCTCCTTAGCACATCCAATACAGTCCAAAAACTGTAATCATTCCTCATAAACAGAACAGTATCCTTCATCACTTTCAAGGCACTTTCTGCTGCGTGCTTTACAATCTTATCTCTATAGGCCTCCAAGTCTGCTATTTTAGCTTCGGCTGCAACCTCCATTGTTTGATTTAATAGGGAACACAATATTGATTTTGGAATTGGTATCATCCCAACTTTGTTTTCAAATCTATCCCATTCAATATATCTTCTCAGAACTTGGTTTACCAATACATTCAGAGAAATCTCTGCTCCATGTGCCTCTCTTTGTAATTCGTCTATCACCATTGTATCTAACCTGAAAGTTATACTCTTTGTTTTTTTAGGGGTTGTAACCTTTTCTAGGTCAGAAGAATCCAAATTTCTTGTAGATATGGAATCTTTTGTGTCTAATATCTCTTCCCTGCGATTATTTAATCTACGTAATCAATAATTGGCTTTGATAAAATAACATTCAATTGGTGCCGATCAAACTAAAATTAGCAGTGGCGTTTTCACCAATATTGACTTAAGGATAATAAAATAAGTACTATGGAATAATCACTGCACGACCTTCTATGTTCCCCGCACGCAATAGATCAATGGCCTCATTCACTCTGGAGATAGGGAACTTATGGATTTGATGTTTGATTTTTCCTCTTTTGGCCAGTTCAATAACTTCACGAAGCTCATTATAATTTCCCCACAACGAACCGTAAATCTGGTATTCCTGAATGACTGTCTGAAACAACGGTGTTCTGATTTCTTTCCCAAACAATCCTACTACAACTATTGCGCCATTTTTATTCAAAATATCTGCCGCCAAGTTGATAGTGCTTTCCAAACCCACGGTATCAACCACTACGTCGATTCCTTCACCATTTGTTATCTTGTGAATCTTATTCCTGACTTCCAATTCGGTTAGATTCAGTGAAAAATCTGCACCTCCAACTTCTTTAGCCATCTCTAGTTTGTCGTCGCTGCGATCCAGAGCCACAACTGTCGCACCCGAACCTAAAATTCTTGCATATTGAGTAGCATAAAATCCCAATCCTCCTATTCCTATTATAGCAACGTTCCTATTTGGTCCAAGAATATGCCGAACTTTTTTAATCGCTCGATATGGTGTGAGCCCTGCATCCGTAAGTGGCGCTAGCTCTTCAGGTTTTAAGAACGTAGTTTGTTCATCTACCTTAATTAGGAATCTGTAAGAAGGAACCAAGAGATATTCTGAAAAGCCTCCGTCGTATTCAGAGAGCCCTGGCCACTTTGCTGCCTGGCACATTTGCTCATCTCCTCTTTTACAGTAAAAACAAAATCCACAACCCCAACCGCCAAATACAGCTACCAAGTCTCCTTTCTTGATACTCTTAGGAACTAAAGTGCCTGTTTCCTCGACCCAGCCCGCTATCTCATGACCAGGAGTCTTGGGCAAATTTAGTGGCAAACTTTTCTGCCAATCGCCATTTATTAGATGTAGATCAGAGTGACACAGCCCAGCAGCTCCAACTTTCACGACCACTTCTTCCGGGGATGAAACAATCGGTTTTTTAATATCCTCAACTTCAAGAGGAAGGCCATACTGATGAATTCTTGCCGCGCACGTACTATTTTCGTCAGAGTTTATTTTTTTAACTACGCAGAGTCACCTCACCACGATACATGGAGTAATAGCGCATATATCTTGTGCGGGTACAGTGCATTATAATAAAATTTCACTTGAATAAAGTGTTGCATTAAACTGTTTATTGCTATTGCATTTTTTAAGGAACAATGGAGTACGAACAGTTTCCATAATGCTCTGTTAGATCTAAATGGCCATTACCAATAAAATCTGTCATGTTTCAGCTGAAACTCTTTTGGCATGATGATACATCAAGGCTTATCTCGACTGCTTCCGCTTTCCACTTATTAGATTTTCACCAGAAGGCAGAAAAGTTCTATAAATAAGTATTGACATTTGTCGGTCACTTGTTACCATTGATATTAAAATTACTGCTTATTTTTTTCAATGTGCAAAATTGCAAATGCTGATATTACCTATATGCGATATGCTCAGATAATAGATCAAAATTTTCGCCATGAAAAAGTTTACTTGAATTCGCTGGCTGCTAACAAAACGCCATTAACTTGTTAACATTGCTCATCCTGATTGCCGAAAGGTATCGGTTCAGGTATTGAAAGTGCATTCACAACCGTTAATTCCTCTCCAAGATACTGTCGCGCATTTCCGTCATTCGTTATTCTGCGTTTCAGGTATTGGGCAAGGTTAGTACTACTTATCATTCCCAAGATCCTGCCGGAATCATTTCTTTCCCTTACTGCCAAGTGCTTAATTCTCTTGTCCATCATAATTTGGGCAGCCTCTTCCACTTTTGCATCTTCACCTATACTAATCACCGAAGACATTACAGAATCCGCTATTACCTCACTTGCAAGTATATCCTTTACACACACATCCACCAGATCTGTTTGTGTTACTATTCCTATAATCCTTTGATTTCCTGAATTTGGATCGCTGGTAGATGCTTCTCCATCAATTGTCAAGAAGACAGAGCTCACCTTACACTCACTCATTTTCTTTGCTACATCGCACAGAGTGCTCTTGGACGATAAAGTTACTAGCGATCTAGACATGAAATCCGAAACAATAGCACTTGAAA
>JAATVN010000187.1 GCA_014523595.1 Nitrososphaerales archaeon TH5888
ATGCAAAATTGTGGAAAGATCCATGGGGATTTAGAGATAGATTTTTTGAACAGATAGATAAGGAATTTTCAGACGCAGAAGATATGCTGAACAGAATGTTCAAAACAGTAACTGAAACTGGTATTGCCGGCTCACAGACACAACCTTACTTTTATGGATACCAAATCACTGTCGGACCTGAGGGTAAACCTCACATACGAGAATTTGGCAATGTCAGGCCTTCTCAGAAAGGACTGATAGAACAAAGTGCAATCCGCCAGCCACTTGTAGATACCTCAGTTAATGAAAAAGAGAACACACTGGTAATAACAGCAGAGATGCCAGGCATAACAAAGGAAGATGTAAAGGTAACAATGGAGGAAGGATTGGTATCAATACATGCTGAAAAAGGGAATAAGAAATATCATACAGAGCTCCCAGTCGATAATGAACTAGACGCTGATTCTACAAAGGCCAGCTACATAAACGGAGTATTAGAACTAAAGATACAGTTCAAAAAACCTATAAAGTCAAAATCCAAAGAAATAAAGGTTGAGTAGTTCTGCTAGTCAACTAAATTATTTTTTTTCTTTTTTATTTTAGGAAGGGATTAAATGGTATCCAATAAGAGTAACCAAATATCTCAGATGGTAGAAGCCAACTCCAAATTTACAGGAGCCACTTTTCGCGATACTATTCTGAAATCGAGTAAGGATGAAAAAGTTTTATCACAATACACAGTGAACTCCATCGATAAAAGTCAGACAAAACTAATTCCTAGCAGAATTGATTATAACTTTTTTAATTATTGTTCTACCTGCGAATTGAAGTACCCAAAACAGATTTTGCGCTGTAAGGATTGTAATCAGAAAGTTAGAACCAGACCGTGGCATCGTTCAAAGATAATTGATCGCAAGAGAATTTAATACACTTTATGTTGTACTGAGTTGATAGTATGAAAAAGAAGATCAAAGTATTATTTCCAGATATAGACAGAGAAATTTCGATAGCGCTGGATGATTCACGTTCTCCAAAGACCGTTCAGGCAATCCTTGAAAATTTACCTATCAAAGTTGGCATCACTAGATGGGGCGATGAGCTGTATACTGAAAAAACTCAAATTATAGCAGAGGAGGAAGAGGCTAAAAGAGAGGTAAGTTTTTTGGACGTTGCATACTGGCCAGAAGGCAATGCGTTATGTCTATTTTATGGACCAACTCCCATAAGTAAAGATGAACAAATACTGGCTTATTCACCTGTAAATATAGTGGGAAGAATAATTCCTCATGATAACGAAAAAGACGATTTATTGGAAAAAATTAAAGAAAATACAAGAGTCATCTTCAAGTGAATCTAGTACTGATATGCTACTCATAGTACTGATATAGGCCATAGTTCGTACTGCATCCTTGATCCATTTTGGCCAAGAATTTTTCAAATTCTAATTCAGGGCTAAAATGGTGATTACTATTCCACAACATTCAATACCTGAATTCTGGAATTCCTTGTATCAGTAACATAAACATCTCCTTCAGTACTCACAGCAATATCTTCTGGTTTGTGTAACTGTTGAGGACCCTTTCCATCCGATCCCCAACTAGATAAATGGTTTCCGGTATTATCAAACATTTGAACTCTAGAATTTATTTTATCTACAATATACACACGATCATTGGTATCAATTGCAATTCCAGGGACGGTTTCAGAGAATTGATCTGCTCCTGTTCCCATAGACTTCCACTGTCTAACAAAAGAATCCTTACTATCAAATACCTGAACTCTGTAATTCTTCATATCAGTAACGTACATATTGTTGTTAGGATCAATTGCTATGCCATGAGGGGTATTAAATTTACCTGGTTCTGTACCTTCTGATCCTATAGTTCCTATAAAAGTACCATTATCATAATATTTTAAAATCTGGTTTCCATTTGAATCACTTAAATAAACATTGCCAAAAGAATTTATTGCGATTTGATGCGGAGCTCTCATCAAGTCACGACCTCCTGTACCATTATATCCCCATTTTGTAATAAAGCTTCCATTAGAATAAAATTTTTGTACTCGATGATTCTTGAGCTCAACAGTGTAAACAAATTTTCCTTCAGGGTCTACGGCAACATCATGCAAGCCCATGAACTGACCACTATTGTTTCCTTCTGAGCCCCAACTCGTAATGAATGTACCATTAGGAGAGAACTTTTGTACTCGTTTGTTGCCGGTATCTCCCACGAAAAGGTTACCAAGATTGTCAACTGCAAGACTATGAGGATTGGTAAACTGTCCTTTTTCAACGCCCTTCATTCCGATCTGTTTTACATATTTGAGCTCCGTCTTCTGAGAATAAGCAGCGTCGCAGCAAAAGGGATTTTGATAAACTATTCCAAACAGTGCCACAATTAGCAAATAAACTAGAGATTTTTTTACTCTGGACATTTGGAATAGAACAATTATGTTATTGAAAAATAAATATGTATTCAATTGATGTAAAATGATGTATTCAAATGTATTATATGAAGAATCTGCAGTGCCTAGAAATTAGTTACTTGTAAATTCACATAACTAATAACCAATCCTAAAAATTAGAACTGGGTGAAGTGTATAGAGGCAAATAACACTCTTCACATTTGTAGTAGAGAAAATCGAAATTAGAGCATAAGGTCATAATGTCATGACATCTAGGACACTCTATCTCATTTTCGAAATTGTCCATAATTGGATTCTGTTGCTCTTTTTTTTCTAACATATATTGTATTAACTTTGAGTTAGATGCAACGTTTATGGTCAATCTACCATTATATAGACAATATATTATAAAAGAGCTACAAAATTCAACAGTTTCTCAAGACGAGGAGTTCCGAAATAATCTCATTGCACATATATATTCTGAATATAGGGTATCAGTAAAAGTATCACATTTATTGTAAAATTCTATAAATAGAGAACATCATTACAGTTATCCTGGATATTTTAGATACTGGTTTTGTCATTCGGGTAAAATACTTAAATACTTGATCAGCGTATATATAACTACTTAAACGTTATAATGTCAAAAGTAATTACGTGTTCAACCTGTAATGTAAAAGAGAATAAGATGGTTACTGATTTAGTATCTGGAGAAATTGTGTGTAGTAACTGGGGAACAGTTGTAAGAGATGGTATAGAAGAGAATGGGAAGGAATGGACAAATTCCAAAGACCGTGAAGCCGATAAGGGTAGAATAGGAATGCCATTTTCTCTTG
>JAATVN010000029.1 GCA_014523595.1 Nitrososphaerales archaeon TH5888
CTCATCGGAATAAAGTGCAATAGATTTTATCTTCATTTCCTTGCAGGCTCTAATCACTCTTAGTGCTATCTCGCCTCTATTTGCAATTAATATACTTGAGATTAATTTTCCCATTTCAGATCTCCCCTAAAGATTAATGTTGCCATGTTTCCTAACCGGTCTTGATTCCCTCTTATTCTGTAATACATTTAGAGCCTTTACAATCATTATCCTAGTTTCAATCGGGTCAATAACAAGATCAATTATTCCCTTTTCTGCCGCAATATATGGATTTGCGAACTTTTGGCGATATTCTTTTGCTAATTTCTTTTTGATCTCAATTGGGTTCTTGGAATTCTTGAGATCCTTTCTGTGAACGATTGTTATAGCAGCCTCTGGACCCAAAACAGCAATTTCTGCGGTTGGCCATGCATAATTTATGTCCGCCCTAAGATTCTTACTACCCATTGCAATGTATGCACCACCATAAGCCTTTCCAATAATACATGTTACCTTTGGAACCGTTGCTTCACAGTAGGCATATAGTAACTTGCTACCATGTCGTATTATACCGTTATGTTCCTGATCTGCCCCCGGCAAGTAGCCAGGGGTATCAACGAGAGTAACAATTGGGATGTTGAAACAATCGCAAAAGCGAATGAAGCGAGCTGCTTTGGTTGATGAATTGATATCAAGAGCACCAGCAAGATACATGGGTTGATTGGCAATAAATCCAATTGCTCTTCCATCAATTCTTGCAAAACCAACTAGAATATTTTCCGCAAAATGTTCATGTACTTCAAGGAAATCGCCTTTATCAACGAGTAATTTAATAATTTGCTTCATGTCGTACTGTTCATAAGGATTTTCCGGCAGTATTTTTGAGAATTCTGGTTCGAGTCTATTTGGATTATCCTGTGATTCACCAGCAGGTGAAACTTCAAGATTGTTCTGAGGTATAAATGAAATCAATTTTTTTATTTTGTCCATGCATTCGTATTCGTTTTCTGCAACAAAATGGGCAACCCCTGATTTTGTTGAATGGGTTCTTGCTCCACCCAGGTCTTCAAAAGACACATCTTGGCTGAGAACTTCCTTTACTACTTCGGGGCCTGTAACAAACATCTGACCAATATTTTCAACCATTATAACAAAGTCTGTCATCGCAGGTGAATAAACTGCTCCACCGGCACACGGACCAATACTTGCTGTTATTTGGGGGATTACACCAGATGCCATAGTATTTCTAAAAAATATATCACCATATCCATCAAGACTCATTACACCTTCTTGAATTCTTGCTCCTCCAGAATCTAAAATCCCAATGAGCGGTGCACCAACCTTAATTGCATGATCCATTAATTTTACGATTTTCTTGCCGGCCATTTCACCAAGGGAACCACCCAAAATTGTAAAATCATAGGCATAAACAAAGACCTGTCTTCCATTGATAGTACCAAAACCCGTAATGACACCATCACCATAGTATTTTGTCGAATCAGTATCAGTAGATCTGTGGACAACATACTTGTCTATTTCGATGAAAGAATTACTGTCCAAAAGTAAATCCAGTCTTTCTCTTGCGGTTAATTTCCCCTTTGTGTGTTGAGCATCAATTCTCTCTCGGCCTCCTCCTATCTCTGCTTTTTTTTTCATTTCGTGTAGGTGGTTTATCTTTTCATCATGCATAACAGTTTTAAACAGCGTATATTCGCATATAAATTCATTATAGCTAAATCTAGAACTTCTTAACTAGTTAGAGATGTACTTTTTCCAATAATTCATTGATTGATGATAGAGATGAGGATTTTATTCCCTCAAACCTGCCCTTCCGCCTCTCGCTCGTCGGAAGTAGTTCATGCCTAAATTATAATTATCATATAATGACTCTAACGATTCTATTTCGGACAAAAGGCTTTCAAGTTGGGTCTTTGAAACGCTGGGATCATTTTTCATTAAATCATACTTTTCAATCTTTTCGGCGAGGAGCTTTCCAACGTTCTGTTCGTACTCGCTAGACATAAGAAATAGAGAATTTTTGCGGGTTTAATGTCTTTCTATTTCATTGGAAAAGAACGGGAACTACCATTATCAATAAGTAGATTATTTCTAATATTTTTCCAGAACTTGTCGTTTGGCATCAGAACCATATTCTACTTTGTCGTTAAATTCTATCTGCGACCCTTCTCTTCTGTTCGTGATATTTCCCTGACCATGACATCAGCTTCTTTTTCTGATGTAATGGTACTTCTAATCAAGTTCTCATACCCAGTTGTGCGGGTCAGGATCTGTTTCAGAGGTTCAAAGTAAAAAGAACCAAAAGTACTTCTTGAAGTATGGAAATATTGTGCCAAGATTCGTAGGGTTTTTTTCAATCCCTGGACCCTTGAAAAAATGCCCATGTGCTCAAAGCCGATGCTATATCTGTTGTATCGAATATACTTATTCCGGGACTCGTAAAATAATGATTTAGTTAGTATCAGTGGGAAATATCTTAATATCTTCCAGT
This sequence comes from Nitrososphaerales archaeon TH5888, assembly GCA_014523595.1. Classification (GTDB taxonomy): domain Archaea; phylum Thermoproteota; class Nitrososphaeria; order Nitrososphaerales; family Nitrososphaeraceae; genus TA-21. The sequence continues at coordinate 2,489 of JAATVN010000029.1, forward strand.
TTCTCATAACAAGAGATCTACTCAAGATTACATCGAGCTCTGATAGTCGGTCTAAAAGTAAAGTGATGGTGGGGATATCAATCTTTGACATGACAATGCTTGAGAAAAAAGCAGCGAGTATGTCTTTGCGCCTATCTTCAGAAGACTGTCCGAATCTAGGGTCCGAATAGGATATATCGGCCCTCTGAACGACATCCAGTGCTTCTTCAAAAGTCGTGGAAGAAAAGAATTGGTTTATCATGTTTTCAATATCAATATCAAGTACTGGATTTTTCGTGGTTGTATATCCCGCCTTCATGACCTGTGCTGCATTCAAAAGCGACCTAATATCACCAAAGCAATTACGCACTACTGCAATCCTGTCTTCTAGTTTCATTGAAGAGTTTTGAAGTCTAAGAATCCTATCCAAATAGAGCATTGATAGCCTTGGAGGGATTGGAGAGAATGTGATTGTTTTTGATACTTTTGAAATTTTCTTTATTGCCTCATTTGACTTGTTTGCGGCCATCACTACTCTTATTGAGGGTTCTTTGAATAGATCTAGCAAAAAATCCAGTCCTCCTGAATCTTCCCTATTTGAAATTCCATCTATCTCGTCTAGAAAAAGGAGAAAGTTTTTTCCAGTAAGACTCGCATTTGAAAAGATAGGGAAAATAACCTGAGCAAGCAAGTTCTTATTACGAGTATCGCTTGCATTTAATTCAATCA
>JAATVN010000188.1 GCA_014523595.1 Nitrososphaerales archaeon TH5888
ATTAGTTCAATGGTAGGAAGATTTGGTGTTCCACTTAACTCTGCATACGTGTCAAGCAAATTTGCATTAGAAGGACTTTCTGAATCTATATCATTCGAGTTGGGGGAATTTGGAATACGGGTTATAGTAATTGAACCTGGAGTCGTCCAGACTGATTTCTTGCAGAATCTCAAGCTTAAGGGCATGAATACCGACTCTCCTTATCACAGGTCAATGGCAAAGAGAGTTTCCTTCTTAGAAAAAGCCATGAAAAATAGCCTATCATCCAGCTACCAAGTCGCAAACACTATTCTCAATGCACTGAATTCTAAAGATCCTAATTTTCGATATGTTATTGGAGATGATGCTACAAATTCTATTCACATGAGAAATTCCTTGTCTGATAGAGAATTTATGAAGTGGATAAAAGATGGGATATTCCAGGGTAAAGGACTTTCAAAATAGGAGGCCCCCAAATCATGGAGCTTTTTCAAGATTTTTACGTACACCGGTAATTACGGGATCAAGATATTTAGATAACGAAATTACCATTAGCGAGATTCCTGTGCCAAGTAATATGCCACCTATGACATCAAAAAAATAATGATCACCAACATAAATCCTTGATAAACACACAAGTGCTGCCTCTCCTGCTAGTATTGCGGAAAAAATCAGCTCCTTTTCCTTTCTATATAGCACCATTAGAATCAACGCGCCTCCACTAACTATAGAAGCGTGACCCGACGGATAGGAAAAATCTGTTTTTTGAGGAACGTGAATTTCCTGTCTTTCTACAACTGGGCGAAGCCTTTCGAAAAAATTCTTGAATAATGTATTTAAAGGTATTATAATCAAAAATGAAATTACCATAATTACAGCAATTTTCTTTCCCTTCCATCCTGCAAAAATACCCATAAACACAATTACCGCTGACCACACTATCTCTCTCCCATAAGTTGACAACAAAACCATAAAATCATCTATATGGTCAAAATGAGTATTATAAATAAAGGATGAGATTCCCTCATCCAACTCGATAATAGATGGAACTTGGTATCCTAGTTTGGGGGAAAGTACAACCCCCATAATCATGAATACAGCGATGCAGATAATTGACGCGAAAATATACCTCAACACAACAACATCATAAGATTAGATATAATATATTTAATGATACTGATCAATATTCGTAATATGAGGTTATGTCGTACTTGATGTTGCTTTGAAAATTCAGGCATCCGGGATGATTATAGGAAATCTTGAATAATACCTGTGCAAAATTTTTGTTTGCGTATTTATTAGTATTTTATCTAACGTAGCTTTGGGAACAAAATGACACACGCTCATATAAGATATCTTATAATGATTCTATTTCGAGAGGTTAACTCGGCTTATGTACGAATTAATTCTCTTTTCTAAGAACTCTAGCTGTGATTCATTAATTTTTCCTTTTCGATGTAAAACATTTAAATCCCTCTGATTTTGTTCCAGCTGTTTTATGCATTCTTCTTTATTGTTTTTTGATAACATTTCATATGTATAATCTATATTAGTTAGATTTCTCTTGAAGGATAATCTTGATTTCTGTCTGTAAAACCAACCTCCAATTGTTGAAACTAGACCTATTACCACGGAAGTTAACACAATAAACGTTTCAGTCAAAATTGCTCCCTTGAAATTTGCGGTTATAGTTTCATAACCAGTAACATTAAAAACTACCGGATTTTGTTTTGTATTGTTCGTGACAGACCAATGACCAAAATCGTATCCTCTGTCAGGTATTGCTTCACATCTAGCAGTTGAAATGACAGGCAATGTGGTGTATTCACCAGCACCCAATATGATATCGTTGCATTTTACGCTTCCAGTATTTGGGGGATTAATTTCAATTAATATTTTTGTAATTACCTTGTCTATCTTTCCATCAATCGTAATTATTCCGTTGGTCCTAGTATTAGTGGTGTATGTGAAGTTTGTAGTTGGATCTACTGTTAATTTGCTTGCTATAAATGGAAAAGTTACTTTTAAGGGGATATCAATGAATGGATTATTAACTCCGGAAGCAATAATTGCAGGTTCCAAAGAAATATTTTCTATCACCTTATTTGTCGTCCCATTAATTACGCTAATAGAATTATCTTCCAAATTGTCAACGTAAATCTTGTTGGTTCGTGGATTTACCGCTATTCCAACTGGACTATCGCCGACTTTTATATTAGTTTCAATTTTGTTAGATGTACCATTTATCACACTTACAGAATCGTTCAGGAAGTTTGAGACGTAAATTATATTAGTTAGTGTATTTATTGCGAGCACAGAAGGTTTTGAACCAACAGGTATGGTTGATACCAATGTATTGTTATTTCCATCTAGTACTAAAACACTATCCTCTCCTAAATCTGAAACATAGACCTTGTTTGTGTGTGGATTTATTATTACATCATAAGGTAACGAAGCATATTTTAAGGATTTTATTACCTGGTTTTCAATTGCGTCAATTACCGAAATTGTCTTTGAGTTTAAGTTTGCAACGTAAATCCAGCTTGTGGCTAAATTGATCCCTATCCCCAAGGGAGAATCGTCTACTCGTATGCTGGTAAGTTGTTTATTAGTAAAACCATCAATTACAGAAATTGTGTCAGAATCTCGATTTGATACATATATCCTGTTAGAAAATGGATTTACGTCTACATCATATGGAGATTTACCTACGTCGATGTTGTTTTCTACTATTGATTTTTCAATATCGATTACTGATATTGTATTAGAAAATTGGTTAGCAACATAAAGTTTGTTTGTTATTGGATTGATATCTATCCCAACTGGAAAACTTCCCGAACTAATTATTGGACTTGATTCTAGGGTTATTACCTTCTCATCATTTTCCTCTTGAGCCAAGATACAATTTACTGAAATACTAAAAAAGAGTGTGATAACTAATAAAAAATAGAAAGACATCAGCAAATAATATTTCAAATAAACATTTTATGTTGAATGGATATAAAAAGTAATTACTAATAATCATTCATATTTATCGATGTTTGATTCCTGTTTAAAGAAATTGGCTCAATATAATTGCGCAGAATAACCATGAAGCGATATTGTTCTCCCAATACTACATTTGATTATGAAAGAGATTACCAAAATGTAGTTTATTGCACCTACTTGTTATGTTTCTGATTAGGACGAAAAACTATCCTAATGATAATATTCAGAATTAATATGATAATACCAGCAAGAATGAACATAAAACCATTGATTGTCCAAGAAGGATTGCTGTACATAAATGAACTTTGAGGGCCCAATAGTGACTTGGATTGTGCAGTAAAAATTAAACCTGCTAATACAAGTACGATGCCAATAATTTCAACCAGTATTTTCATGTATTATCAAATAAAGTTTGAAATCTGCATATGTATATGTATGTGTTATCGACATTCATACTTCATATACCCTTTTAGTAACTTTATGTTTAGCCCAAAAAGGACAACTAGACTTTTCTTAATTGTCAACTTATACGAGTTGATTGCCAATATGATTACAATATGAGTAAGTTTTAATATCTATAAGATGTGCGTCATGGATGCAAGGATTAAGGTTGATTTTTAGTAATTTTACCAACTCCAATCTAATAGTCGGGTACTTGTCGGCTATTGTCGCTGCTATGCTCTTTGGATCCGTGTCTACCCTAGCAAAACCTCTCCTGTCAACAGTTGATCCTATTATCCTTTCATCAATCATTTACCTAACAGCCGGACTCTTTTTTACACCTTCTGCGGCAAGGACAAGATCAAAAATTACAACAAAGTACTTTTTTCTTATTCTAACAAGCGCAATTTCCGGCGCAGCAATCGCACCCATTGTATTTTTTCTAGGATTAAAGATGAGTACAGCCGCAGACACTGCGTTACTTGCCAATGGAGAAACTGTCTTTTCAATTTTGTTTGCGTTACTTATCTTTAGAGAAAAATTGAAACCCATCGGATATATTGCAGTAACATTGATCCTAATCGGAGTATTTCTGGTAACAACAAATCTTGATTTTAATAGTTCGATATTTAGTTTGAATTTGGGTAACGTGTTAGTCATCTTATCAACAATTATTTGGGGATTCGACAACAATATTTGTAAAATAATAGCTAGACAGATACATGTGTCAAGATTGATTCAGCTAAAAGCTTTAATCGGAGGATCCATATTATTAGGAACGGTCATTATATCGGGAATTCCTTTTAATATTCAAAGTGAACAGATACTTCCTATTATTCTTCTAGGTGTCTTTGGATTTGCCATATCACTCTACCTATACCTCCACAGCATAAAAAGGATTGGAGTAATCAAGGCATCATCCTTGTTATCTTTATCGGCAGTATTTGGACTAGTTTTCGCATTAATATTTCTACATGAGTCAATTAGTATCAATCAAGTAATTGCCATATCAGTGATGATATTTGGGATACATTTAATGTATACCTATGAAAAGAAAGATGAAATAATCTTCAAGTGAATTTTTGGAGTAGCGAGATAAAAAATATCGCCTTCTGATTTGCCTGACAATTTGGGAATATCAGTCTTAGTAGTAGATTCTTCTGAATCCGGATGGCTGCTCCAATATTCAGGTGGCTAGGAAATGATCATCTTACATTTCCAAAGTTCTAATTTTTTTTAATGCTCCTATGTTTGATCAAAAAATATTTCCATTTCCCTAGTAATACTCGCTTTTTAATCCTTAATAATACCGGATTATTAGAATAATATACATTGTACCAGGAAATAAAATCAAGAACTGCAAGATTTTATGAGATTGCTCCTAATTGGGCAAAGAAAATTATGAATTTGCGACAAGAAGGGTTTCCATTTCCATTATCATTTGCCTGGTGGAAATTGTACTTTGCACTTGATAGTCCTTCAAGATGTATAGTAGGTGAAGCTTACGGCTTTTCTTCCCAATACGAAAATGATTGTGCCGAATGTGATAGATTGGGCTGGGAATTTGGACATTCTTTTCTAATGCGTTCAACTAAAAATCTCGATGATAATATCGAAGAGTTTGTGACACATTGGAATGATAAACATATGTCAAAGAAAGAAATGACGTATCGTTAGTTAAAAATAATGTAATATTTTTCTAATTGATATAACTTGTAAAAGAGCAAATAATATGATTGTACAACAGGTGTAATGTGATTTTATATTAAGATATAAAATAAATATAAACGATTTATTTATTTGTCATGCTAGATATTGTGTTGTATTATGAGTAAGAATCATAAAGTGATAACAATTTTAACAAAATCAACAGATCAGCATAAATTTCATGAAAACAGAAATTGGAACAAATTTGAGAATTGCAAAGTATATGATGACATTCTATATTTTGAGTATGCAAGATTACCGCGATTGGTAACTAGGTATGTTTGAAGATGAAAAAGTCTAAAAAATCTATTTTTTTTATTTCATTGTACGTGGTTTCAATAATATTACTGATGAATGTTAATAATAGGTCCCTTGGTGCAGAACAAGAAGTGTTAGAAATTCCAGAGGCCAAATCCATATATGACACAGAAACTATGCAGTTGCCGAGATCTGTGGGTCATTTTATAATTCTTATCGCTAATGAAGCACATGAAGATTGGTCTGAAGAGAAACATAAGCTTCTCACAGACCATAATCCATATTTTGTACCAACTCACCTAGTTCTTCCCAAAGGAACAGCCATTGTATTTCTCAATGCAGACGCC
>JAATVN010000189.1 GCA_014523595.1 Nitrososphaerales archaeon TH5888
ACAATCTGTCATGACTGGTTTTATTTTTTGAAATTTTATTCTTCCATTGTCTATTTTTCCAGACTTCTGCATTGAAACCGTTTTGGATTTCATCAACAAAATATGATCGCTACAAACTAAACCAATCATATATTCTTCATTTTTTGATAATATGGAAACAATATGCGAGGGAGGTAGAGTACATATTCGCCCCTTGCTCATTATAGAACATCTTTCTGGAACCATTCTTAATTATAGATTCTGATGTATTATATGTTATAATCCTTTGTTTGTATATGAAAAGTAGTATTCTATAAAATGCTATTTTTAGAATAAAATAATAGAGCTAAATTTGAAAAAAAATGATGATAAATTCTCACATTATCTTATTGTTGACTGTCTAAAATTGTTTTTATTTCCTTGCATCTTTTCCTTAAAGAAACCGTGGAAATATCGGCTACCTGGCATACTTCAACCTGGCGCAAAAATTCATTGCAATCCTGTGAAGCAATGTAAATAATAGCTCCGGCAAAAGCACGTGGATTTTTTCCAATTGAAATTCTGCTATGTTGTACAAGTGAAAAAATTCTTATGGCTTCCCTTTTTGTCTTTTCTGTAAGCTTTAATCTATTTGATATAAGGGTTACATAATCAATTCCTTGAATAACAGGAATCTTTAATGATAGCTCCTTTAGGATCAATTTATAATGCGACATTATTTCCTTACTTGGAATATTACAAACGTTGGCTATATCTGATATTGTTTTTGGTATTGATATCTCCCTACAAGCTGCATATATGGAGGCTGCAACAAGGGAAACGGTAGACCTTCCTTTCGCCAACTTTCGCATTGCAGCTTTGCGATATATGTATGCTGCATTTTCCATAACGGCAGGACTCAGATAGAGCTTGTCGCCAAAATTATTGAGATATTTTAATGCTTTATCTAAGTTCCTTGAGATTGAATCATTAAGCTGAGATCTATTATTCCATGTTCTTAATCTTTGAATCGTTTCTTTTTGGACGGGATCGAGCATTTTGCCTCGTCCATCAGTGTCATTTAGTCCGATTAAGGTAGAAAGTCCCTTGTGACTTACTGTCAACGATTCTGGCATCCCTATGCGAGATTTATCCTTGTATTCTCCTTTCTCAAAATAGGGCAGATCGTTATTATAGATTTTTTCGTTAGAAACACAACCACAAGTACTACAAACATATTCACTTGACAGTACGTCTAAAACAAGAGTGTATTTTTGACATTGAGTGCATTGAACTTTATTAGCTGGGTTTGATTCTAAGGATTCATTATTTCTAACTTGTTTGATATTTTCTAAAGCCATCTTTACTCTACTCTAGCAGATTCTTTTATTATCAATAGTTTTTCTAGAAATTAGAAATTACTTCGATTATAGTCAAGTGATATCGAAATTATGTAATTAGTACTCATAATATTCAGAGTTACGAGGAAAAATCGTATTTTTGTTTCTTAAATAAGAATGTATAAATGTTTAGTTTAGTAAGAAGAATCAATTATGGATCCATATTTAGGGCTATGCATGTTAATCGTGGGTTATCACCACTAATCGCAATTGTGCTTAGCAATGATATAAAAAGTAATCAGCTATGTCCAAATCTAGTAAGAAGTCCTACTTGTCACTGTCCCGTTAGGATTCGAAATTTTATTTGGGATCTTGGATAAAATAATGTTCCCTTGAATACTATCTTCAGGATAGTATCTGATTCGATCGGGACCTGTCGGTGATAGATTTGATTTAGTATTGTTTTTAAGATTTTAAGTAGATTTATATTCTTGACTTATCGATATTATTCAATAACGTTCTTTACCTACAATATAAACGTATAATATAGCAGAACGTTATATTATTCATGACAATAGAAATTTCTAAATAACTTGAGGACTTTGTTCTGCCTGACAGACAATAAAGCAAAATGTATGGATATTTGTATCTAGTAAAGTGTAACAATTATATAATTAGTTATACATAATTAATGCGCGATGAAAGACACAAGACTGTTAAAAATCCTTGTTGAAGAAAAGGCGTTAGTCAAATTACTAAAGACAATTGGATCCGGCAGAGAATATCCAACTAGAGAACTTTTAACAAAGTTGGGTGCCTATGGATATGGACATAAGCTTCTTCTTAAGGCACAAAAGCGTGGATTAGTTGATCGAAAGACTGTCAAAAACAAAGTGTTCAATAGACTAACTAACGACGGCAAGAAAATAGTAAAGATAGCAAAGGAAATAGGCGTATAAAGGAACAATTCCTCCAAATTTTTATTTCCTAAATTTATTTTAGAACTGAAGATAACTCTAAAATTTTGTTATACCATGAAGGGGATTTTACTACTCCACTAGAGATCAATATGCCTTCTGCCCCAAGTTCAAGAGCCTTCTCTACATCAGTTTTATCAACGATGCCAGCTCCACAAAGGACCTTAACCGTTGAAGAATTTTCCTTTACCACTTGTACAGAATCCTTTATGATTGAAGGATTCGCCTTTGATACTGCAATCCCTTTTCCGATGAGTTCAGGAGGTTCAATGGCTAGGAAATCCGGAGAAAATTGTGAGAGTGCTTCCACTTCATTTAAATCATCAGCACATACAATCGAAATCATGTTCAAATCACGTAGGCGTCTCACTAAATTTCTAATTTGTGAATGTTCTATTTTATGTTCACTATGATTGATTATCGAACCTATCGCCCCATAAGATTTTACAATTTCAGGTATGATAAAACCCGTTGTCGCCCCGAGGGATGCATCGTCTACATGTTGGCTTACTATTGGAACTTTAATTTTGGATAGGGTCAAAATACTAGAAGGCGGTGGAGCAATGATGATTTCTTTATGATTCAACAGTGATACGTTCTTTGCATCTTCAACAATCTTTATTGAATTATCTCCCGATATCTCATTGTAATTTTTGAGATTTATCACCAGTGGATTAGAAAAAGTGTTCATAATAAATTTTAGGAGAGGTCTTCAAACTTGCTGTTTAGTTTTTCCATCCTAGCTTCGTAACCCTTGTTGTATTCAAGCTCATCCGGAACGAGCGTAGCGGGATGAATAAATCCTTGATTTCTCATAATCATTGCTCTTTCTGAAGCCCATAGCCTTTGCAGATCCCAATCTGACGTTCCAAAACCATCATGTGGCCCAGTAAAAAGTCCATTATGCATACTAAACACAAGACACGATACAATTGGAATGGCATAATTCAAACTGGCGGCAGAATTGAGCTTAACTGGCATTAATGGCATGTGATGGCTTCCTCTTGTATTTCCTGCAACATAATGAGGATTATTGAATGCGCTTCCTGCTTCTTCAGTTGCAGGAAAATTTTTCTGAGTTCTCACTATTGCAATCGGATCATCCTTGCCAACATAAGTTCCTGCTATGTTATGCAATCTATCAGTTGATGCAGAAACAATCTGTTCTCCATCGGATGATAAAATCGAGTGCACCACATACCTACCAGGATACATCAAAGCCGTTTCTAATTCTGGCTTATCTTGCCATAATTTTAGGCCCGCAACTTTGCCTGTCATAACATCCATTATTCGAAACTTAACTCCCTCTGCCAATTTTTCGTTTATCAACAAACCTGTACTGCTTCTTGCATCTACAAACATTCTCCACAAAGGAAAATTAAAAGCACCTGGTTCTGTCTTATCAGCAGCAAAAACACAAAATACTTCACTAGGCCTCTCTTCTATATCCATTTCAGCGACTCCGGGACCCATACCTCTCACATTCCCCGAAAAGGCGTCTTTCAACAAATCTTGTCCAGCTCCATACAAACCCTGATCCTTTGCAATTTTAGTTCCTTCTGTGAATGCATCCCATGCCATTTTATGAATTTCTTTGCTGTCTGTTCCTCTCATGTGTGTCATAATAATATGTATATCGTCTCCAGTATATCCAATGTAATAATCGAGTAACAATTTAGAGTTCTCTTTTACCACTTTGTTAACCGCTTCTACTAATTCATCACTCGGTCTAGTATGGCCACCAATGGCTCCAATATCCGCTTTTATTGCAGAAAGTGTAATTTTCATATTCCGTAGACTATTAAATAGATGGAGTTTAAAATTCTTATGATTTACGATTTTGCTTCACTCTTCACTCCTAAAGAATCCCTATGGAATAAAATAACTTGATTCAATAGGGAGTACTTGATGTCTACTCGTATAACCAACAGCGAATATACCCGTTTTTGTGATTTATCACGGGTGGATCATTGCGACATTTTTCTTTTGCATAAGGGCAACCATCATAGAATTTACATCCCGTCTCTTTTCTAATTGGTCCTTGTGATTTTTCGCTCAGGTCTTGCGGTCTATTTTCCTTATGTTTAATATTCGGAATTGAAGTTACGAGTTTTTCTGTGTAAGGGTGCTTTGGATTTTTATAAATTTCATAGGATTTTCCCAGCTCAACTATTTGTCCACGATACATTATAGCTATAGTTTCTGATACTTCTGATATGACTCCTAAGTCATGGGAAATGAATACTATTGACATATTGCGATCTCTCTTTAATTTCTTTAGGAGGTTGATGATCTGAGATTGTACCATAACATCCAACGAGGTAGTGGGTTCATCTGCGACCAATATCTTGGGGTTCAGTAACAATGCCATTGCTATTGAAGTTCGTTGCTTCATGCCGCCACTCAATTCATGAGGATACTTTTTCGTAATGCTAGGCTCTAAGAGAACACTTTTCAAAGAATCTGCAATTACTTCCAGGTCATCCGTAGAGTAACCATGTTGGTGCAAGATTTCCTTCATTTGTGATCCAACAGTAAATACTGGGTCTAAGGAATTAAGGGCTCCTTGAAAGATCATTGAAATTTCCTTCCATCTGATCTTTTTATCAAATTCATCATCTGATATCTTGGTAATGTCTTGACCATCTAGAATAATTTGACCATCAACGATTTTGCCGGGGTATGGAACTGATCGTAAAAGGGCTGCTCCTAATGTACTCTTTCCACATCCAGATTCACCCACAATTCCTATGGATTGATTTTTTTCAAGACTAAAACTAACATCATCAACAGCCTTAACTGTACCAAAATGGGATAGATAATAAACACTTAAACTATTTACAGTAAGAGCAAAATTCAAACAAGTCTTAATCGATCTTAACCGTATAAGTATCTATTTTATAGAATCTAATTTGGTCTATCCCCACCTATTGGACATATATATGGTAAAAATATTAGACAACCTGATGATTAGTTGAAAGTACCCATTTGCATATTTGACGCCAAGACAGGAGTTTTGTGTCCAAAATGTGAAAGCAGGCTGAAAAATGGGGAGCTATCCACTATTGACGTAGAATCTTCGATCAAACTTATCAAACTCTCACATAAGAATCAAGATATAGATAAATTGAATTTAATAGGATCTCAAAAGATTGATGAAGATTATGTGCTTATTTTAAAGGATTCAAACGTAAGTCACATAAACTCTAATGATAAATTAATGAGTTCGGTTGAAAAGGAATTCAACGGAAAAGTATGGTTTGTTGAAGCGAATAGCTCGATTAGAAAGTTTCTAGAAAATCTCTTCTTTCCAATAAGAATTTTGAAAACTAACATGATTTGGTTGCCGGATGGGAACCAGGTAACACAGGTTACTATTGAGAGTAAAGATTACGAAAAATTCTTTAATATAATTGAAAAAATAAAAAAAATTGTAAATGAAATTAGAAAAGTAGAACTTGTTGTTGAGATCGCAGGAAAGTAATAGATTGCAACATGAGTATTCTATGAACAGAAGATTTGCTTCATCAATCGACAAAAACCACATTGGTCAAAATCTGACATTCATTGGATGGCTTGAAGATTTCAGAGATATGGGAAAAATTGGATTCATAAGCGTTAGAGACATGACTGGAAACTTTCAGGGAGTACTTACTGGAGAGCTGCTATCAGGTCTTAGGGAAATACCAAGGCAAAGTGTTATCGTGGTAAATGGAACTATTCAAGATACCAGAGCAGAGAATTTTCAGGTCGAAGTTAGAGTAGAAAAAGTGGAACTTTTGTCAAGGGCAATAAACCCTCTTCCGATTGATCCTACTGGAAGGGTCAAATCATCATTGGATAATAGACTAGATTCGAGAGCCCTAGATTTGAGGAACTTTAAGATTTCTAATATTTTTAGAACGAGATCATATGTACTTCATTTAATTCGTAAATTCCTATATTCAAAGATGTTTGTGGAGGTTAATACTCCGAAAATAATTGGAACTGCCACTGAGGGTGGTGCGGATCTTTTTGGCTTTGAATATTTCTCAAAGAAGGCATTTTTAGCCCAAAGTCCACAGTTATACAAGGAACAACTCACTCTGGGACTTGAAAGAGTATTTGAAATTTCTTCATATTTTAGAGCTGAACCATCACATACTGTAAGACATCTTTCAGAATTTGTAAGTGTAGATTTGGAAGCCGCATTCCTACAATATGGTGATATTATGGATATTGTTCAAGATTTGATTATTTCAACAATAAATGATTTGTATGTTCATTATGATAAACAGATGGCATATTTTGAAAATAAACAGGACATTATGGTTGATAAGATTCCAAGAATAACGTATGAAAAGTGTCTGGAGGATTTGAAAAGCCTAGGCGAAAAAATAGAATTTGGGGATGATCTTTCTGATCCGGCATTAAAAAAACTTGGTGAGATCTATTCCAAATTTTATTTCATAATTGATTGGCCAACCAAACTAAAACCATTTTACATACTTGAACATGATAAAAAATCTGAGTTTTCAAGGTCATTTGACCTGCAATATGGGTATTTAGAAATTGTTTCTGGAGGAACCAGAGAGCACGATTCTGAAAGATTGAAAAACAAGTTACTTGAAAAAGGACTCAACCCAAAGAGTTTTTCTGATCATTTACAAACATTTGAATGGGGAATGCCTCCACATTCGGGATGTGGTCTTGGTTTTGACAGGTTCATAATGATCCTCACTAACTCCACAAACATTAGAGAAGTTGTTCTCTATCCTAGAGACACTGAGAGGCTTAGTCCTTAGATATCTTAATTTTTATTTCTTTCAAGCAATCTTGTACTAACAAAAATGCCCTGTA
>JAATVN010000190.1 GCA_014523595.1 Nitrososphaerales archaeon TH5888
AGATCGCTTTCAGTCATTTCCAAAGTAACGGTCCTATTTGCCTTATCAGCATGTACTTTTCGGATCATGTTTTATTACTAGCTTTTATTAACTTATAAACTATATAGGATAATTGATTCAATCTTACAAACGGAATTTCACTCGGGATGAGCAATAAAATTAGTCCCCTCATTTTTTAAGATAAGAAACTGATGAGCCAGTCTTGGGCTTTATATTAGTCCATCAACAAATTATAAAATGGTTAATTACAAAAAATGAAGATTAGACCGGGTCTCCTGAAGTTCCCTGTTTCTTATCTCTCTTTACAGCCGTGGGCTCGTGTGACGCTATATCTTCAGGATTCATTGGTTCCTTTCCTCCTGCGTTATCATGTTCTCTTTTTTCGTTAAATTCTCCGCTTCTCCTTTTTGCCTCTTTTGCACTATCTTCAAAAACATCTGCAGTATTTTCAACTCCCTCTTTAGCAACTTCTGCAGTATCTTCAACTACTTCTGCGGTTTCCTCAACTCCCTCTTTAACACTTTCTGCGGTTTCCTCAACTCCCTTTGCAAGACCTTCTCCAGTCTCTTTAAGACCTTCTCCAGTCTCTTTAAGACCTTTCTTTACTTTTTCAAACGAATCTTCTTCAGTCATTGATAATTACACTACAATAAGTTATTTAACACTTCAAACTATTTCATAATATCGCATAAGTTCAAGGAAAATATATCTTAGATATCATTCTACTTCTCAGTAACTGTAACTATAATTTCCTGTATTGAAAACATTGGGAGGGCATGAACATTTTCATAGGATGGCGAAAAGTAAAGAACTGATGGGCCTATGACTGAAGATAAGTGGGCCATCAGCATGATATTCGTTTCGTCATTTCTACAGTACATTACAGTTGTCAATAAATTATAAAACAGTTTAATCTGACTGGGACAAATCATTCTGTTGAATCTTTATTTGTTGATCGCCTGGACTAGACATTTAATCTCAGTCTTCGGTAAAGCCTGTCTTTTCATAAACCGAGACCATATCGTTAAAGTTGTCCTGCGTTGATGATGACTTCGTTGGCTCCACCTTGGTCTTGTATTGAACTGTCACAGTCACATCTTTGCCGTCCTCCTTAATCTCAACAGAATCGCCGGTTTTGTTGGAAAGTTTCTTTTGCTTAACCATCACTACCTATCCTCAACAAATTATAAAAGAGTTCAAACCGGTCAGACCGCATATAACAATCAATATAGATGAAAGACTTTTCATTTCGTTCCGTTTATATGCAAGATGGTGTTTGGGACTATGGACAGGAGTATCGAAAAGATTCTAAAAACTCTTGATAAACTTCCCGTTAATCCCGATGACCTTGCTCATTGGACTAGCGCAATAGAAACTACTGCAAAACATATGTGCAATGATAAAAAAGGTAAAATCACATTCAAGTATAAGACCGATGAAAAATCAATGAAATTCTTCGTAAAAGATCCTAATGCAAGAGATTGTTTGGTCAAGTCTATTGAAATTCATCTTCCATGCATTCCCGAGTCGCTTCAAGGCTTCTTAAGCGTCTTCAAGTATAATTTAAAAAATGTAAAATTCGATAAATAGCAAAGAAAAATCATCGGATTTTGATATTAATTGCCCGAGCCATATTGCAAAAATGTTGTTTTAAATCGTAAACAAGGACAATAAGCCTTATGACAACGAGATCCATCTGGACTATGTTCGTCTTTTCTGTGACCGCAACTAAGGCAGAGGTCATGTACTTGCATGGCATGTACAAGTCAAATTAACTTATAACAGTTCAAAGTCTGATGGGAGGTATGAAATGGATACAACCATGCAGTTCAGAGCGCAAGTTGTTCTCCCATCAGTCCGGTGAGACGGAAATAAATATTCGCAAAAAGGTAATAAAAAATTTACTTTTAGTCTCCGGTGGATCTTCTCTAGGTCTCGAATTGCTTGTAATGTTCAAAATAATAAACATAAGGATTGAATGAACCAATTGAGTCTGTTCCCGAAATTCTTTCATGTCTTTTTCATATTTTTTCTCTAATTGATTAATTTTTATTTCTTCTAAAATTTTGATTTCTTCGAACGCTGATGGAACTAATGGATAGGAACATTCAGAACAATATTTATTTTCTATAGCGTTGACTAAATTGCAGCGTGGACAATTTAATATTATTGGTTTTCGTTCTAGTTCTTCGGATGGAATGATTCCATTATATGCTAGTATCTTTTGTTTTAAATCATTTCCCATTCTTCGTTTGATGTATCTAGTTCCTTGTTTTGAGTTCATCATTCTGAATTCACTAACTTGAGAGCAATTTTTGATATTTGTAATTTGAACTCTGTTAGTAAGCAGAGTCATCAATTAGCGAGTTAAGACAACATAAAGAACTCTGTTTGTGCTTTAACTTCTGAATTCTTACTTATTCAGCGATAGCACATCTGTGAATGTTGCAATACTAAGTTTATAATCGTCTTTACTCTATGAGATAATATGCGATTTGGCTTGCAAAAACCCAACTTTAATTTCGATTACAGAGACGATGATACTTCTCAAATCATAGATTCCCTAAAGAATTTAGCCACGACGGCAGAAAACAATGGTTTTGATTCTTTTTGGGTAATGGATCATTTCCATCAGATTCCAATGATAGGAAAAGTGGAAGAACCTATGCTTGAAAGCTGGACAACTTTATCCGTGGTAGCAGGATTAACTACCAAGATCAAACTTGGAACTCTAGTCACAGGCATCATGTACAGGTATCCTGCTGTTCTAGCCAAGGTAGCTGCCACGTTGGATGTGTTAAGCAAGGGAAGATTATTCATGGGAATAGGTGCTGCTTGGAATGAGGATGAATCCCATGCATATGGAATTCATTTTCCTCCGGCTAGTGAAAGATTGTCAAGGCTAGAAGAGGCAATACAAATTATACACAAAATGTGGACTGAAGAGCCGTCTGCTTCATTTAATGGAAAATACTATCAAATTCGTAATGCATACTGCAATCCTAAGCCAATACAGAAACCTTCACCACCTATTCTAGTTGGTGGAGGCGGTGAGAGAAAAACTCTCAAGATTGTAGCAAAATATGCAGATGCTTGCAATCTATTTGGATCGGCTGAAACAGTAAAACGGAAATTGAATATTTTAAAAGAGCACTGTAAAACGATAGGCAGGGATTACGATTCAATTCTCAAAACAAAGTTGGCCATTATTGTGGTTGATGATGACAAGCAAACGTCCGAGAAAAAAATAGAACAGATCTTTAAAGGAATGCCTGAAGAACAAATTAGAGAGTTTGCGATATACGGAACGCCAGAAGATGTACTAGGACAAATAGAATTATTTGAACAAGTTGATATTCAATATCTTATAGTGGATCTAGATCCAACTCGAGAACTTGAAGCTTTAGATGTCTTCGCAAATAAGATTATAAAGAAATTCTAAATAAAAAGGAAAGTGTATATGTTGAGAGAACAGAAGGATAATTCACATTTATTAAGAAAAAGAATAGAAGCGGACATTGATAGATAGTAACGCTTAAAGATGTAGATGTAATTTAGTATCGATAATAGTAGGTTATCTAAATTGATATGTCTGGAGCCGGCGGGATTAGGTCCCTGCATGTACTAGGGTTCTACTGCCTTCTATTTTAGTTTAATTCTTAGTAACCTTTCTAGAAATTAAGAAGAGGATATGAACATTTAAAAAAAATTCTTTTTTTTACTTGCCTTCGCAATATGTTAAGGCTAGTTTGAATTGTTCTGGACTTCCATACATTCCACGCTGTTCAAAGCCTATTATTTTATCTCTACACGCAGAGTATTCTCCTATCATCCCATCTGTATAGGTCAACCCTACAAATACAAACAAAACTAGTGTAATACTGATTGTTGCTGATATTAGTAATATAGAATAAGTTTTTGATTCATAATGTTTGGTTTTTGCAATTAAGTTTGTCCTTGGAATTGGAACGTCCAACAAAATGCTCATTTTCGCACCTCCTTTCTTACTTTGTTTATGTCCATATAGTCTCTATGACCAAACAGACACTTTAAGTCTAGTAACGCGCATTGCTAATTACTATCAATCCTTTTGTATTTTTACGATTCGGCGGATATTATCCAGTAAATGTTATTCAAAAGCAGCAAAGATTGGAACGCTTACTGCAAGTCCCGGAAAAAACCTGATGACATACCATCGTCTCCAATAAAGACGTACAAAGCCCACTGGAAGGGGATGGGTGATTGGTTAGGTACGGAATACATAGCCAATGCGGACAGGCATTATATAGCATATGACTATGCAAAGGAATTCGTCCACAAACTAGGACTGAATAATTTTTTCAATACTATTTTAAATACAGCCGTATGGTATTTTGAACTAGGTACTTGTTAAATAGTGGAAGAAGTAGAATAGCACTAATGAATTTGTTTTCGTTAGCAGATCTGATGAAAACCTCCCTTACCTTATTTACACTTCTTTTTGTAATATCTCTTATATTAGTTCATACAAGTGGAAATAAAATATTTGCAGCAAATGATACATTTAACGCAAATGGTCAGATAGGCTCACTAGTTCTTGGAATGCCGCCTTCTACGAATACTGTCAATATGAGCTCTGTGGACAAATTCGTTTTGTCTGGTTATTGGAAATTGGTTACCGAAAATGGTAAGATAGCCGACTTTACATCCGAATTTTATACAGGTCATGTAAATGGGGCCAATAACCACACGCATGAGTTAACTAATCTACGTGTTCAAGATGATAAGCCACTTCAACTAAATTCTGACGGAAGCACACAGATTTCAGGACTTACTGATGTGAAGACAAACGGAAAGAATGCATGGAATGATGTACCTACTACAATATCAATCTCTAAAGGAAGAACGATTAGTATCGATATAGCTGATAATGAGACACAAAGGCATTTTATGGATCAACCAATTTATGGAATTGTTAAAGATCTGACTATAATGAATATTCCATCTAATGACACAATGCTTAATTCTAATATGACAAACAAAACGGGTAGCCTTAACACTACAATTCCGGAACGGTTGCCTCCTCAATCTATCAATGGAAGTAATGTCCCTAAAATTTGACAAGCTATCCTGAGAGAATGAAACAGCCATTCACAATTCCTAGATCCAAACAATGGGATGATAATTAATTTATAATACATGATGATTCTTCAGTAATATTTGGTAATGCAACATCATCTCAGTTGAAATATCTTGAAGCATCCATACAACTGCAACAAACAGCCCTCACTTCATGTGATGGCATTATCGCTAACCAATTAAAATGGCTTGAAAATTATGTTAACAAAAATAAGGCCGCTACTTTGGTTATAAATCCATTTCTCAAAATCTACACTGATACAATTAAAATGTTGATGAATTTTGTTTCCATCTCGTATGACTTGACAACATCAAATATACAATCCTATACCAGGACTCTTAATTCTCTAAATGAATATTTCTTTGGAATAAAGGGAGGACAGGGGGAAATCGAAGGCGTACCGATTTCTGAATCTTAGTCAGGATTAGTATAATGAATTATTTTGTTTAGAAGGAGACTTGAAAATACTAAATTTCGACAAATTTGTCAGCAAATAAACTAACGGGTGAACTAACGATGCGGATCTTGCTTGTTGCACTAGTCTCTTGATGTCTATGATGTCGTTTTGTTATCCGAATACTTAACGGGCTCGTAGGGATGCGTATTGTTAACGATTCGGATCCAAATCGAAGACTTAATAGCTGACTTTTTAACCGGACAATTAATTTTCTAATATTACTTATATATTATTTAGCATCTTTCTAATTCTCGGTGTTGTATATAGATGGAGGATTTTGTTTTCTGGACCGACCTTATTGGTATTACCGCCGGGATATTAGTTCTATCTTCCTTCATTCCTCAACTACATAAGGCCTATAAAACAAAAAGGATGATAGACGTCTCAATCTATTTTATGGCTCTTATAGCATGTGGAATGTTCTTATGGGTGATATACGGTATAATAAGAAAGGATCCTGTAATAATTGGCACGAACGCTGCAGGATTTATCCTGAATATTATTCTCATGATATTAAAATTAAAATATGATAGGCTGCATCAATAAAAGTGATATAACTTAGATTCGATACCTTAAAGAGACCAAGTAAGTTTCAAAGACTGA
The DNA here is from genome assembly GCA_014523595.1 of Nitrososphaerales archaeon TH5888. Classification (GTDB taxonomy): domain Archaea; phylum Thermoproteota; class Nitrososphaeria; order Nitrososphaerales; family Nitrososphaeraceae; genus TA-21. The sequence goes on from JAATVN010000190.1 coordinate 6,180, forward strand.
ATATAATCAACTAAGCTTAGAGGAATTTGTAAAAAGTGCCATTGAGGCTAATAGTTTAATGAATTTTCTAGTTCCTTGTTCCAGAAAAAATTCCCATTCCACGGCCTTTAGAAATATTAACGAGTTGAAATATCTTAATGAAGGTACACTTGTAATTAAATAATTTTAAAATTATTTCTATTCAACAGAATCATCTTAATTTACCCACATAGAATTTAGATACTTTTACAAATAAACATCTAGATCTTATAATAAATAAACAAATATGTTCACAATGTATAGTGTTTATACAAAACGTTACTTTATCCTAAAATTATTATGAAAGAACAATTTATCAATGATACTTTTGGCTTTCCTCGGTATGTTTAATAAGGGTTCTTGCAGAGTGTGTGGAACATATTTGACTCCAACTTCTGCTTGCATTATATGTAAGGAATACATTTCCTGGAACTGTGATAAATGCAACTCAGTCGAAGATGTTTTTCATTCCAAAAATTATTGTAGAATATGATCTATGCCGTAAGTGTTCTGAGAAATCAAGACCAGCGTAATATAAAAAATCTTATATTCCTCTTCTAGATTTCAAACGTCATTAGCATGAGACCATTTCCTTCTCTGATGTTTATAGCTATTACCAACACCGTTACCTTTCTATCCCACACTGATTGAATACAAATAAAATTATCTGTTTCACAATAGTGTAAATCTTGATACTTTTCAGGATATCTAATTCAATCAGGACTACTCAGATCGTGCAATACCTTGGTTAAGACTAAACATTCTGTAGCAGTTATCAAATCAGGAATGTGTCTTGTGATTGCGAAGATTCCCCGATCTGCCAAGTTGTCAATCGTCGATTGAACGAGATCTGGATGTTCCAGTAGAAGATCTCTAATTTTTTCTTCAAGTTCATTTATTCTCCGAATATTGTTTGGCATACAAAATTAGTTATAGGCTTCACACTTAAGTTTGTATATAGAATAAATTTAAATGTCTATCATTTTAATGCTCAGGTCTTCGGACGTCGGTACCCGCGACGTTATCGGTTCTAAAATGGGATTCTAACACATTTTATAGCATTACAAGCTTTAAGGTTTTTCTGGGTAGAATATCGATGGTTAATGATTGTTGTTATCGCTTACAGGGCATTCGAGTAACGATGCTTCTTCAATAAACTGTAAGAAAGTTAGACCTGTCGAATAATTTTTTATCTCGCAACTATGTTGTGTACCTGAAATGTGTGCGAAGTCACTCTGTGCTCACATTCAGTTCCTTCTGGTGGGTTTAACTCATTGGCAGACACACATGCAAAAAACATGTCACCTTCGTGGATAGTGCCAATTTCCGGAATTTTGTCATATACTAACGGTAGGATTATTGTGTTCTCTTTGGAGTTTTTCAATAACTCTTGAGCATTGATTATGCTTGATTTAAATTCTCCTTTAATCATGGTAACAACTTCAAGTTGCGTTACATCTTTTCTATCAGAAAGCGGAATCCGGACATTAATAGTAGGACTATTTATTTCACCACCGCTGACAGTTTGGAATGTCCCGGTTGACAAAGTTTTCTTAGCGCCTGAGCCTATGTTGATTGTATTTTTCCCATCCGAATGCTCAATATTACCTTCGACACAAGAATAAGATTGCATTTGATTTGTTATAGGATCGAGGGCGTAAGCGCATACAAAGTACTCATCACTGCCACCAACTGTAACGATATCGTTCTTTTCATTGAATTCAAAAGACACAGTAGCGGTATTTGAATTCAAATCGTTACCGGTCAAATACCTGGTTCCGGTCTCTCCGTTAGCAGAGGCAACAACCTTCAATTTATCGGGAAGGTTGAGGCTTTTTAGATCTATTTTTGCCTCCACTGAAAACTTTCCTGCCGCAAATATATCATTGGGGTGGACAAAACTCGAGGACAATATTAAGGAAATAGCCAATAAAGATGTTGAAATTAATATTTCGTTTTTTAAATTGGCGTTCCTCATTTCCTTATTTTCCAATGGATTTTAAGTATATAATCTGAATGGTATTTTCATTTGGAATATTGTTCTCTTGATTAGTTAGGCAGGACTTTGATTTAACAATAGCCTCTATAAATATGAAATAAAACGCAAAGGTCTTCGGACGTCGGGGTCAATCTGATTTTTCAGATTAATCAAAGTTAGAAATTCTAGTTTCTTTATAAGAAGAGCTTTATCACAATAATATGGGGGGCCTGGTCTATCATATCAGAGTCCACCGCTAGAGTTTTTTTTTGACAACTTAATTAGTTAAACAAATTCGATTAATCCGCCTACTTTAATCATTTTTTATACACTATGCTCTTCAACTCTGAGGTAACAAGTCTTATGGGCAATAGAAATCCCTCTTTATAGGATTCATCGGTTTTTAATTTCTTTAATTCCCTATCAGTTATCTTAGGAAAATCCTTTCTTATTACGCGATCTGAATTCAAATGAATCTTCTTGCTGTTTGATTTTTTTTCACGTTTTTCAGATAGTCTTTTCTCTTTTACCAAAAGATTTCTCTTAATGCCTTCAAGTATAGAATATATAAACGCTATCAAGTGAAGAGAAATGCGGTATTGCATTTGCTTTGACTCCTAAACACTTGTAATAAGCGAACCTGATGATTAAACTTTATATGAGGTCTATAGGGCTATGCATGAAAGTATGTTAACGAGAAAAACCCGACATGAGGAAGACATGAGAGAAGTTGAGATTATTAAATTTATCAAACATAATCCCGGAAGTACAACAAATCAAGTAGTCAAATACATGGGCAAGAATGGATCTTCAAAAAATAGTACTCTCGACAAAATTAATGATCTTATAGAAGCTAAGAGAATTAGAGATGAACACGTTAAACTGAATCGTTTTCACAAATTATTTTACGATGATAATAATGATTTTGATTTAATAAATAACCAACTAACAAAGATTGAAAAAATTATTGATGTTATGGACAAACCTTTAAGGAAAATACAACGACTAATTGAGGACCAACAAAAGGAATTGTTACGATTGACGGATGAGAATGTTCCTCTCAAACAAAGAAGAAAATTTGTTTCTGAGGAATTGTATAGTTTACAAATCGACTATCAATTTACGTATCTGCATATGATAGATATTATGTTTCATGTTCTGTCTCTTCACATAGATGAGAGAATTCGCACCGATAAGGACTTGCAAATACTTTATACAAAAATCATTAGATTAATGCGAAAGGTGTCTAGACAGTTCCCAAGGAATGCTAAGTTCACCTTAGATGGAATTATAAGTTATTTGGGTGAGTTAACTTCGAAAAAGGATATTAAAGTTTATGCGCAGAAACATAATATAAATATTAATTTAATAAATGATGTAATAGATACGGTAGAGAGTTTTAAGAATGAGTTTCTTGTACAGGAACAATGAAGGGATCCGTCGCCTGTCACTAATAACTAGAATCATACAAAATATTCACTGTATTACCTTTACTTATCTCGGCTTGAATTTCTGGATCTTTATGCTCCCCCACTCCTAAATAGAGTTTTATTTTTACCTTTACGTCTTTGTGTTGCTCTGCTATCTGTACTAAGAAATATAGATTCTGTTTCAAAAGGAATTTTTACTGTTTCTAAACTATCTTTTATTTCTGATTCAAAATGAGGCAAGCATTATTGTACTTTGCAAATAAATGTATTTTGGAAACTACGCGTTTTGGAAATATAATATATCAGAAAATTTTTTATAATATTTCTCAGAATATTATTCTTGCAATCAAACGCTGGTGGGAGGATCCTAATCTATCTTCCATTGTTGGGAAACTACTCACAACCTCCCATCAGATCAGTTAATTATTTATTTTCCTTTTTACCTTTAATGATCACTTTTTATTTTGCGATGGGAGGA
>JAATVN010000191.1 GCA_014523595.1 Nitrososphaerales archaeon TH5888
AAAGTTACGTGTTTGACCTCTCCTTGTGCTTGATCTTGTGCTTGATCTTGTGCTTGATCTTGTGCTTGATCTTGTGCTTGATCTTGTCCTTGATCTTGTCCTTGATCTTGTCCTTGATCTTCTGTTTCTTGCGCTTGTATCACATTGTTCCCTGAAAAATAAGGAACCAAAGCAATACTGCTTACAAGCAAGAAACTAGCTAGTAATGAGCTTGTCAGTATTAAACTACGATTCATTAGCGCATTGTATAGGTCTCCACTATAAATATTATTCTGAGATAAGAATAAAATATTTTAATTTAGTTTAGAATTTTATTGAAATTATACATTTATTTTAAAAAATATATATATATTTTAACCTAGTTACGGTAACAAAATAATTCTTTGAAGAAATATTCATTTACAAGCTATAATATCTGCTAATAAAAAGCAAACGCACCAATGCATTGAAGAATAAGTGGCAATTTAATAAATTGATAGCCCAAGAATATCACTCATCTTTTAGTAGCCTCTTCATTTCCTGATAGTCTTCTTTACTTATTTCGCCTTTGGCGAACCTAATTTTAAGAATGTGCATAGGATCATCAGTCCCAATTATTACTGATTTATTCAAAAGATTGAAGGGAATAGAAGAACTTGTCTTACTTTTCATAGTATTAATCGATTCACCACTGTCCCCTATTACAGAAACATTAGTTTGAATTTGAGGTTTTCGAACAAGATAACATTCTTTGCACAACATAAGATTGCGATTCCAACTAATTCTTGCAGAATATTTTCTAATACCTAGTTTTTTTTGGCAGATGCAACAATAGTTCTTTTCATGACTCGATAAAAGTGTATAACACGATTCGCACAATTCACTATGTGTTGCCCATCCTATAGATGGAATGTATCTAGATAGGCCGAGTTTAAATTTTTTCTTACATATTGCGCATTCGTCCTGATCCTCGAATTTTATGTCAGCGTCTTGCCCCACAATCGGCAAGAGCAAATTAAAAAGACTATCGGCAAACTTTCTATCCAAGCCACGTTTTGAATAATCATATATCTCGACTCCAGTTGGTTTATCTTTTAGAATAATTTGAAAATTGATTCCAGATTGGTTTTGAGTTCCGAACACAGATTTCCCTACTATGTTATGCCTTTGCCTGTCAGCATAGATTATTTCCGCATTTTTCTTGCAACACTCAAGTACAGTGTTAAAAAGATCATAATCAATATCAGAAAAGGATACTGATGCTTTTATAGTCACATAGTAGAGTATTCATAATGGATAGAAAAATTTTTCGAACGTCATTCTCAATTTTCACAAAATTATAAACTCTGACTATCGAGACTAACTGTAAATGGAAACAGGGAGTTCAAACTTCAGAGGAGTAGGAAGGAATAGATTATCAAAATCCACGCCCGTTACTTCAAGAGATACCGTATAATTACCTGGAGAAAAAATATTACCGATAACCTTAATTGGACCACTATAATCGGCTATATAGCTAGCAGAAAGTGTATCGAAATTTGCATTCATGCGATATGGTTCTATTGTTGACGGAACGAATTCCATAAGGATATGCCCATTATGACTATGAACGGTTTCTGTGAAAAGTCTTTGATTTTCATGAGATACAATAACAAGATACGTTGTATGTTGTATGTTGTTCCCAGTTTTGTTATCTAGCAAATTAAACTCCAGTTGTACATTCTTAGTTGCAGGTAATTGAGTTGCAGTAAATGCTAACTTTGCATTTCGATCCCCAAGGCTAACCATGGGCATATTATGACCATCTCCAAGTTCAGCGGCAAAAATTTGAGAACTGGGATATGAAATAAATGCTAAGCAGACGATTGGAGTTAATAAAGCAAATATTTTAGGCCTCAAATTGTTACAAATTGACCTCATATTCTGATATATGATATGGATTGCATTTAAATTATTAACTGGACTAGTTATAGCTGAATTCAATGTCTTGCTAAATAATATAAATTACCAATTATTTGCTAGACTAAATATGGAAAAATACATCAAAATACTTCTCTCTTTTCTATTTGTCACCGGCACTATTATACTTCCCAATTTCCAACGAGCAATTGCTGACGGTTTATTTGAAGAAAATCTACCCCCAGCTACCGTAGGTGATAGAGTAGCAAGCCTATATACAAAAATTAGCCCGCCTATCTTGACATCAGATACAATGCAGAATGCCTTCTTTCAATTAAGATTATTTGACTCCAAGACTGGAAATAATATTACGAATGTTAATTATTTTTTAACTATTAGTAAGGGGGACAAATTGCTACTTCGTGAATTGTTTTATTCAAAAGATGGTCCCTTGACGTTAAAATTTGACCCAAATCAGGGCCCAATAAACGTCTTTGGAACTACAGAACCTTTTTTGGGTGGATGGACAAGCGATACTGGAGAATTGACAATATCTGGCCCAGTGCTATCTGAAGGAGGTTTGTATCACTTTGGAATAGAAATATTCGGAATTGATAACGTCAGAAACATCTTTGTACCTGAAAATGCCCCAAGATTTGACTCTTATCTCAGCATTGGAGATGTATCTGAGTCAAATCTAACATATGCAAATCAAATCTACAACAGCACATTAATCTCCTATTATGACAGAATCCAAAATTTCACTTTTGATCCTGATTATCTGGAGGCAAAATGGGCTATGCCATTTGATTGGAATGTTTCAAGAATAGGATCACAGAATATTTTTGTTCATGAAGAAATCAAGATTCCAAAATCATTCAGTGAATTTTCAAATTCCACGATATTTAATGGTACTGTAAATGGACAACCACTGGTGGGAAGATCACTTGCAATAGATCCTTTTACTTCAGAAAAAGCATTGATAATCCATTTCCTGTTGAACAAAAATGATATTCTAAAATTAGCTGAGAATAATGAAGCATTAGGTGTTAGTAATGACTCAATGAAATTTACCATACGGCCGCAATTAAATCAGACCCAAACAACTTCTGTGGATATGGTAACAGATACAGGAGGAATACATGCATCATTATTGTGGAATCCTAACCCACCAGTAATAGGGGAAAATACTTTAGGTATTAATTTCAGTGATGCCCTAAGTGATAATAGATTAAATGGCGATGTAAATTATGATTTGTCGATAAGAACAGGTAGTGGAGAAGAAATAGTCAACAATAATAATCTCACTGCAATCAATGGAATTTCGAATCAAACTGTGTCATTACCCTCAGAGGGAATATTTAATTTGGAAGTTGAAGTAAAATCACTCAAGATACTCAACCAAACTCTCCCAGATACAACTCGAAATGGAATAGCAAGAGGCTTTGTCGTAGTATCATAAGGACAAATTGTCATTAAGTTATGTAATAATGCAAGAGTAATCTCAACAGTAACAATTCTGGAAATGGAGCAATTCATACTTTCGCATAGTAAAGATACATGATACATTGTCAGATTTAAGATCTAATCATTTATTTATCTTGGTTTTTCATTCCCTTGTTTCTTTCAATATGATCCAAGACTTCTTCATACTGAGCATCAAACAATTTAGTCGATATAGGTAGGCGTTCAATTCTAGAGAAGGCCTTTACAATACTCTTTGCTGCAAGAGGTTGAGGTAGAGTTTTGTCTGAAATTTCACCGTAAAATCCAATTGCTTCAATATTTCTATCAGAAGCGATTCCTAAGATAAGACCGTTGAACCAAGTTATTGTTGTAAATTCAGAACCCAGAGTCTCCACATTAGAACTTTCAAGAATTTTTCTCAGTTCTGGTTTTGTAGTAACACCTACAACTCTTGGTTCACCTGTGAGCA
>JAATVN010000192.1 GCA_014523595.1 Nitrososphaerales archaeon TH5888
AGAAACAGTACCAGCATGTGAGATCACATCTATTAGTGACTATCATATTCGCAAGTCCGGAATGTGACAGATGGTTAGTACATAATCCACAGTTAGTCGGGCATGCGCACTTGTCCACCATAACATTCGGTGCGTGTGCACCCTTTCCATCCATCCAATATGTGCTAAATTTATTGTACATCTTGTATGAACCAAAGTACAATTCCTCACATTCACCGTGTGTAGGACAGGTTTTAGTCATAAAGACTTTACCTTCTCTTTCAAAAACTTCAGCGTCAAGGATCATGTTGCAATCTGGACAGATACTTTGAGTAAATCGTATAGTCCTCTTGTCTGTGTTAACCTTATTTACGGTACGATTAGATATTTGTATTAATTCCACTTAATCTCGCCTAATATTCATGTCGACTTTGTATATTTCCTATATAAGTATAATGTAACTAATAATATGGTGATTAGTTTGGTTATCGATTGAGAGTAAATAGTACATCTAAAATATATAGTATGTTTCTGTTATCCAGTCTAACCATTATTATGAGTTTATCTGATAAGACCAAGAAAGCAATGGAAGAGGTAGGTTTGGGGAGTTATGAAATAAAAGTTTACATTTCATTGCTTGAAAATGGGTCGATGCCAGCTTCTGAGATAAGTAAAAAATCGAATGTGCCTTATTCAAAGATATACGAAGTTTTAAATTCTTTAGAAGAAAGAGGCTGGATTGAATCTAATAGCTCGAGACCGCAGAAATTCTTTCCCAATTCACCCCAAACTGCAACAGAAACTACTAGGACATTGATTGAAAAAAAGATGGACTCTAACAATGAGTTAATAATACAAGAACTAATGCCCATTTACGAAAAAACAGGGATAAAGGAAAGGCCAGAGATTTGGGTGGTAATGGGTTTATTTAATATCGCTAATAAGGTTCAAGAAATAATTCAAAACTGCAGGAAGGAATTGCTAATTGCGTTACCTCAAGGGGCGGAAAACATTGTCGGCATTATTCAGGCCACGTTAAGAACACTGTCAGAGAAAGGTGTAAAAATTGCAGTCCTTGTTTCTGAAAATACAAGTAAAGAAACAATCCTCACGATTTCAAGAGTAGCTGAAGTTAGAGTTAAGAACAATATGTTTGGGGGAGGAGTCATTGGTGATATTAATCAGGTTATGATATTACTTGGAAATGGAAGAAATGAAAAGGGATCTGTAGAGCCAATCGCAATTTGGGCGAATCATATCGGTTTGACAGGATTTGCGAAGGAATACTTTAGCTATTTATGGTCTGATGCAAGTTCAAAGTAAAGTCTAAATTTGAAATTGCCATCCTTTCGACACAAATACAATCTAACTTTTAAGTCTCCTCAAGCGTAATAGTAAAGGACAAACAATGACGGAATAGCCCTACTGAAGACAATATGAAGTAGATCTTGAGTTAGGAGTTTGTCCGACTTAAATTAAGCAATTATATTTTCTCTAGGATCAAGCATACAAACCAATCTGTAAGTGATTTACTAAGATGAAATATTAGGCGGCCGAAATAACTTGTCAGAAACTTGATAAATAGCAACTAATCCTATGAAGACATTGGTACTAATAGAAGCACCTTGTTCGCTTGAAAGTTTTAGGAGGTTTATAATTGTAAGTACGTGTAGATCCTTTATAACAGAAAGTTACATGTATGATTTTGAAATATTTCCTGAACGAGAAGAAGGGCCTGGGGCGATTTATATTGAAGCAGCGGATAAGGTTACGCTTAAGAAAATTCGTGAAATGACGTTCGTAAACGCCAAAGAAGTGCTTGGGATTATTTATTCTTCAAAAAGTGGAAACACAAGTCTCAAATGGAGACAAACTAGAAGGAAAAATGGAAAGGTAACTGGAGAGGCATCACCTAATGCACTAGTGAATCTTGTTGAATCGGGAGTAATAACTCAAGAATGGGTAAACAGTTACCTTGAATCTTCAAAGCATAGTAACGAAATCAAGAACGACTCGAAATTGAACACTGGATCCGCTCAATAATTAAAAATAATGTGAATAATAGTTCAGATGATTGTACGGGATTCAAAGCATTCTGAAAAATCTAAAGCAATAATCCCAGAAGACCTAGACGATCTATTTACATTAAGAAGAATAATTGAAATAAACGATAACATTATCACAGATACCACAAGATCCATTAAACAGAGATCTGAATTTTCAAGACCTGATAAAGGCGAGCGAGTAAAAATAAGAATATTACTACGAATTGAGAACATTAATTTTGATGGTACTGTTGATCGAATAAGAATTGGAGGTACTATATTAAATAGTGACAACGAATTAGTTCCAAAGGGCGTTCATCATTCTATATCAATCAAAGTAGATGATATGATAATTTTAGAAAAAAAACAGTGGAAGAAAATTCAAAGTGATATATTAAAGAATTCGGGCAACGATACAATCTACCTCTTAATTTCAATTGATATTCAGGAAGCTGCCGTAGCATTAGTAACGGGTACTCATGTAAAGATTTTGCCGAATATTTATTCAGGTCAGAGTGGAAAAAGGTTTCAAGGAGCTAGAAAGATAAATGCAAATATAGACAAATTCTTTGAGGAAATACTCACGGGGATTAAGAGTGTTACTAATTTACACTCACAAAGACAAATGCTAGTTTTATTTGGTCCAGGAGAAACCAAGAGGAGATTTTTCAACTTTCTTTCTAAAGAAATCAATGACACGATTACAGTCCTGGAAGGAATAGACGTGGCCGGTGAGGATGGTATTTTTGTATCTCTACGATCCACATCTCTAAAAGAGCTATTAAAGGCAAGTAAGATTGGAATAGTCTCGTCTTTACTGGACAAATTAATTTATCTCATTCACAGAGGTGAGCCTAAATATGCCATTGGAGTTAATGAAGTAAGGGATGCAATTAATAACAAATCAATAGAAAGCTTGATTTATTCTAACTCTATTTTAGAAAAGCTCAATGAGGTTGAATTCATAAATTTATTGAATTCTACTGAGACTGTTGGAGGAAAAATATATGGAGTAGACGCCTCAACCGACATTGGCCTTAGAGTTTCTTCCTTAGGAGGAGTAGTAGGACTTCTTAGATTTGCAATAAGATAACATATTGACAGATAAACACGAAGAAACCTAACCGATTAACCATTCAAGATACTCTTTGTCGATGCTATCAATTTTAACTTCAATAATTTCAGGTACTTCGTACGGATGTATTTTTTTTAATTCTTTTTTTAGTTTGGCAGATGAAACAGTTTTAAAAAAACAAAGATACTCATTATCATATTGTATCTTCTCCTTCCAGTAATAAAATGAATTTATTTTGATAATGTTTACGCATGCACACAGCTTTCTTGAAATCATTTCTTTCGCAATCTTACTTGCTGATTTTCTAGACTGAAATGTGGAAATTATTATTGATCCTCTACTTGGTGATACTTTTACTTTCGTAGCATTCATTTGTTATCTTTGATGTATACTCGCCAATTTCGAAAAATTAGAAGGAGTAATTACTCTGTATGTTCTCCAATTGAGGATCTAGAATTCCTGTTAAATGTACCCATAGGTACATCTGGAAAGTTGTCGGTAACCCTTTGTTCTGCCACTATGCTTGCTTCTGCAAGTATGTTATTCATATCCCCTCCTGAAGGATTTAGCGCAAAGCCTATATCAGAAGTGTTATTTGCATTTACCATAATATCGCTAAAGACATCACTAATTTCCCCCAGCTCCGTATCAACGTTTGGCATTAACCCAGTTAGTCCTGTTTTTACTTTAGAAAGTGTTCCAACAGCTGGTTTTAATGCTGTTAGAGCATCTCCGATATCTATAGTAGATTCTAATCTCATATGAACCTGCTCAAGTGACATTTTTAATTGCGAAATAGTCTTGATTGTTCTCCTAACTTGTGAGAGTTCATTAGAAAGCATCTTACTCTGCTGACTATCATGATTTTGTAAATGAGTAACAATTTGATCAAAAAGAGTTCTATCTTTAGATTTTAATTTTTCCAAAAGTGTATCTAATTTTTGTGTTTGAATTCCCAGTCTATTCTTTGCTGTTTCCATAGTCGGTTTTAGAGGTTTTTGCGTCCTCAAACTCTCCTTAATCCTTTCAGTAGGGTCCTTTTTGGCCTCCTTATTCCACTGGTTTGAAAAGCTAGTCATGACATCTAGACTATTCAGTAGACGTTAAATCAAAGTGTCATATTTGAATAACCTGCTAGTAATATTTTCTAAACATGTTCACACATACTTCTAGTATTTTTTTCTATCATAATATCTCAACACCACCGAAATGTTTTCTTGTGATTCTGCCTAGGTCAGAAAAATTAATCCTACAAATCTTTGTTATCTCTCTAGTCGTTTTACCTTGTTAATACATCTCGATAACCTTCTTTTCTTTCTGCTCTCTTGTTAGGGGAGGCGTATCCATATAATATTATAGGTTAAAGGGACACAAAGCTCTTTCGTTTGTTGCTTCCTTTCTTGCTATTCTTCTGCTTTCTATTGCTACCTCTTGTTATGTAATTGATACTTATGCTGCATATGCTACTGAGATTTCTCGAAATCGGAATAAATTTAGTTTGGAGGCCTACAGGAGTTCGTTACGATACCATTGATTGAATATTAGTTGTGGGTACGTTTATCATCAAAGTTTGTTAACCTAAAGCTGTGGAAGTCGTCTTACAACCAGTGGTGTCAAAGCTAGACAATAATACCATTTCCACTCTAGCCAATGATATATCAAAAGAGTTTGAAAATATCAAAGTGACGATTGCAACTGTTGCCAACGATTCTAATTTGGTTCAGCTAAAAAAAACATCTTCATTTGATAAGAGTAGAAACCAATGGTATTCCGCAAAGTTATTAGTTTGCTTCTTCGAGCAATTCAGGCCGAACAAACATACAAAAATACTTTTCATCTTGGATGTAGATGCGTATTCAGATGGATTGAATTATGTCCTGGGAGAAGCGTATCCTAAAGGAGGATTAGGAATAATATATCTGCCTAGGATTAGACAACAATTCTATGGCCTAAAACCAAATGACCAGTTGTTTTACGGAAGGATGGTAAAAGAGTCTGTACATGAATTAGGACACGTATTTGGTTTTGTTCATTGTCAGAGTCCAAGATGTTTAATGCACTTTAGCAATTCTCTAGCAGACACAGATACCAAAGGAAGAAGCTTTTGTTCCAGTTGTAAAGACAAATATTTTAAACTACTTGTTGAACATATGAAAAAATACTAGTGGATATGATTATGCCACTGAATTTAGAAATCCCTCATGGAATACTGAAGGGCCATGGGAGATGCTAAAGCATTACAATATAGCAGCAGTGATGACAGATTCTCCTGAGCGGGATAAGCTGCAGTTTCTTTCGGAGTCCATTATAACTACAAATCATTCTTTTATCAGATGGCATGGAAGAAATGCCAAGCATAGATACAATTATCTTTACTCAAAAGAAGAATTGAAACCATGGGTTGACAAGGTTAAGCAAATATCTTTAGAAACAGCAGTTGTGAGGGGTTATTTTAATAATCATTACGGAGCTAAAGCTGTTATCAACTCGTTACAATTCAAAGAGATGTTAGGAAATTCCTTATCAGAAATCGAAAAACAATCTTTGAATCATGCTCAAGAATACTACCGCCAAAAGGGTCATTCCTCAGTACCAGGACAAGTAACGCCTGATGACATGACAAATAGTTAGTAAAATCTAAAGTATGTATTTAAAATTGTGCCTACTAACAACAACATTTGTCAAAAATGCAACCGCAAAGTAATTCATTTTTTATATAGTAGTTCTCTATAATAATCGGTTGTTGTCTAAAATGCTACTGGTTTATGCTACAGCAGGGTGTACACTGATAGCAGGGATATTGCATCTATATTTGGCCTCAAATGTTATAGGTAATAATTTATCTGTAGGTATCTTCTTCATAGTTGCTGGCATCGCACAGATATTCTGGATTCTTCCAATATTAAGAACTTGGGGAAGACTATGGATTTATGTTGGTATAGGCGGTACGGTAATCCTCATTATCATCTGGATAATTACAAGATTTCCAGACAACCCAATAATTGGAAGAGACCTTCCTGTAAATTCAATGGGAATAGCTATAGAAGTCTTTCAAATAGCTTTCATAGTGCTCTGTAGTCTTATAATCACAAGAAATCCAAGAGGAAAAGACGTTACAACAAAATAGCAGTTGGAGATATAATTCTGATGTCTAATGGTTTATGTGGTTCTTGAAGTTGGTGTTAGTAAAATAGAAGTAAGTGATCAATTGATTACACTTTGAACCAGTAAATCTGGATTTATGTAGAATTTGGCGAGCAAACAACTGCACACCAACCGAGGATAATTTAGTTACTTGTAATTGCTAGACAAGGGTTATAAGGAAAGTTTCATTTCATTCTAGCTGGGAGAAATTTCATGGTGGATAAGATGTGAGGAAGTTCCCATTTCTCAACTCTTCAATTTCACATTAAAATTAGAGTCTTTCATAAGATTTAACCACATAATCATTGTCAATCACCGTAGCCAAGGTTAGGAATATCAGGATTAAAATTCACTACACTTTCATAATGATATTTGTGCTGGTAACGTGGTCGCTGTCAGCGTACCTTATTCCCATCTCAATTCCAGGACTAAGCTTTGCGATTAACTTGTATATCGCTGTCACAGGTGCTGCGGTGTTGTTCAGTTCGGTCATACTGCACGAACTTGCACATTCCATTATGGCCATTAGATACGGAATTAAAGTAAGACATATTGTGTTATTCATTTTCGGTGGCGTTTCTGATATTGAGGAAGAACCAAAGGAATTTCAGAAGGAATTTAAGATAGCAGTTGTAGGTCCTCTTACCAGCTTCGGTCTAGCCAGTATCTTTTCCTTGTTCAGTTTTATTATTGAAAATATTATTGGTAGTGGCACATCAACTGCATTGCAGGCCGTAGACGTAGTTCTCCATTATGGTGCCTTGGCAAATATCATGTTAGGCGCTTTTAATCTAATACCTGCTTTTCCATTGGATGGTGGCAGAATACTCAGGGCCGCCTTAGTCAAGAGGAATAGAGATTATGATGCAGCCACGAGAAGTGTAATAAGAATAAGTATACTAATTTCCTACGCTCTAATGGGAATTGGATTCCTTGGCATAATAACTCAAACTTTTATTGGTGGCCTTTGGATATTGCTCATAGGTTGGTTCCTTAATGCAGGAGCCCGCTCATATATGCAACAAAGGGAACTTGGTTCAATTCTTTCTAGTGTCACACTTCGACAGATCATGAATACCAATATGATAGCTGTAAAGAAGGGTACAAACTTGTACGATGTCTTTACGAAGTACTTTGAGTTTCATATGAAAACTGCGTTTCCGGTAACCGATGATTCTGGTTCCGTAATAGGTCTCATAACGCTAACCATTGCCAGAGCTATTCCAGAGCATAAACGGACGTATATAATAGTAGATGACATAATGATCCCAAGAAACGACTTGATAATTATGGACGCGAACAGCAATGCCGACCAGGCCATAAATAAAATGGCCATAAGAAAGATGAATATAGTATTCATCACTAATGGAGAAGGAGACATAGCAGGTCTTGTAACAAAGACTGATATCTTGAATATAGCGGCTGAAAGAAAAAAATATTTTGATGATTTGAGACAATAGTAATCATAAAGCCCCAAAGAATTCTAAATGGTTCTTTATGTAAAAAGACGAATTTATCATCCAAAGTTGATTTTAAAAGTCATTTAGTTGATTATCACACGAAAGAATCGCTAGCAGAATTCATCGTAAATGCCGTAAACAAGATTTAGAATAATTCTATGCATCATTAAGTAACTGAAGAGATAAAAAATTTAAGATTTTACCTAGCTATTAATACTCTTAAAGCAAGTGTTTTAAGAGAAATTCTAGTGTTATCAGTTCCACCGGAACCCGATATAAAAATTACACACATATTTCGAACAAATATTTTTAAATAATATTATGGAACTATCGTTACTATAATAATGAATCTATTCTTTTTCTATCTATTCGTTCTTCTTTCAAAATAACCCATTACATGTTTAATGATATAGATTATTACAAATGTTCCTCCAATAGATAGGGCAGTAATAGACATAAGCCATATGACATCACTGCTAAGGTTAGCCATATAGTTCTATACCTATATGATAATTAAATAGTAACTTGGCGTTAATTGTTAATATGGGTTAAAGACTAGTGCTTAATGACAAAATCGATTTTAAAGTTTCTAAATTTATGAACTCAAGCAAATCAAAAAATGTCAAATGTAGACATTAACAACCAATAAGATACTTTTTGATATGAAGATGGGTTACATGCACTAATGTGTTGCACCGTTGCTTCTCATATTAGAAATAATTGCTGTTTTTATAATCGTGATATACATCTAACCAATTATTCTTAATTTTAGATTCAACGGAGAAACGGGATAAAACTTCTATTGTAGCTAAATATTGATTTTGTGCTTGAATTTAGAAGTGGAATAATGGGTTGTATTAGCGATGTCTACAAATTGGGTTTGTGTGCCAAATTATCAAAATGGTTCACAAACTACTAGTATTAAATCAGAAAGATATTGAGCCAACAATTTATGTTAAAAAGAGATTCACTACCCTTTGTTTTCATACTAATGTGTTAATTTAAAGTATCATATTATACTATCCTGATTAGGAGGTTTTTAAGTACCGCGAAAGAGGTCTAAAAATTGTGTCAAATTTGATTCACAAAGGCCAAAGTTCCACTATTACATTACTGTCATAATACTTTATAAATATAGTAATTTAAAATTTTATAACCATGGTTTACAATTGTGTCCTGAAAAATTTATCTGAAGTAAATTACGCCATCGAACGTTTAGACGCTCTAGGTGTTATCCCACATCCTGATAAAGTAAAGTCATGGGATACATATAAAATGGTTGACATGATAAGCAAAGCAGATAGAAGCTCCTTCATCCTTGATGTAGGATGTAACGGCTCCCCTATTCTTTCCATATTGAAAAGACTTGGATTTCAAAATCTGTATGGTTGCGACCTATTCTTAAAAAGGATATACCCAGCATCAACGGACATTGTTTACCCTCTTTATAAACTAATTTTCGAAATGTATGAAGACAAGACATTTAATATCTCGATTCAAGATCTCGAAAAAACTAATTTCCAAGATAATATGTTTGACTATATTACATCATTGTCAGTCATAGAACATGGGGTTAATATTCAAAACTATTTCAAGGAAATGAACAGAATAATGAAGAAAGATGGAATACTTTTGACGTCTACAGACTACTGGCCTGATAAGATACTCAACATAGTAAAGACACAACATAATCCTAAGCATCATCCTGATAATGTTTTCAGTAGAGAAGAAATGGAGAAGATTGTACTCAAGGCTGCAGAACAGAATAGTTTAGTGCTTACCGAACCAATAGACTTTGTCTATGAAGATAAAGTTGTCCATTATGATGTTACTGGGCTTGACTATACCTTCATCTTCTTTGCATTAAAAAAGAGTAAATCGCTATAGCCAATTGAATTTACAGACTCACCAATAGAACTAATGGAAGTGAAAAGATATTCTAACAACATAATTTTGTTTTAATCGCAACGTAAAATAAAATAGAACGTTTATAATCTTATGAGTAATAAATTTGAATATTTCTATATTTTGATTGTATAAGGATGTTTTGATTGTTGGATGGATAAAACAAATCCGATTATTTCTAATTGACGTTACCTTATAGAAATCCAAAATATTTTTATCGTGAGCAAAATCCAATGTAACAAAATTTAACTTCTGGTGAGTGGGTCGTAGAATGGTTGAACGATGAACAAGACACAACCAGTTATCCCACCCCGTGCTGAGTTAGAAGGCATTAATTAATTCTCAATCGTGAAATAAAACGATTTACATAAACATACACATAGATACATATTGACTACGTACAAAATACTGAAAATCAATAAAAACCTAATTTATGATATTTTTATCGTTGGTAATACATACTAAATCTGTTGAATTTCAATTTCTGCTTACATAAATATCGTAAAAGGATAACCTCAATATCAATTGGTTGAGATTGAAAAGATAAAGCATAGAATCGATTATGATGGCTTATATGGAAATTAAGTCATTAAAAATAGAACCTCCAC
>JAATVN010000030.1 GCA_014523595.1 Nitrososphaerales archaeon TH5888
ATCTTTGATATTATCATGGTTGATATAATAAGATCAATGAATGAATGTTCCCTAATTATTTTTGATTCTATAAATTCATTTAATAATCTTTTTTATGATAAGATCCTACACAGCCTAAACAATAAACTAAAAATTGGAAATCTAAATCAATTACTTTATTTTATTCTCATGATGATATTAAAACATACATCTGAATCCAATATCCCATTTTTGGTAACGAGTATGATTCGTTATAAGAGAAAGGAAGTAGTTACAAGCAATAGACTTCTGAGTAAGAAAAGTTCATTGAATTTTTATGTTAAAATTAAAAATCTTAATGATCTATCAATTACAATTCTCGGTCCAAAAGTTAATCAAAAAAATTTGATAATGAAAGATAAGGTTCTAAGATGGACTTAAGCAGCTATCTTGATCTTAACTATACTGAAGCCAACAATCAGTGCTATGGTGAGAACAGTAAATCCTCCAGTCATAAATGCCCACTGACTCTTTGGTGATGCTGCCTTTCCTGAATTGTAAAGCAAATATGCACCAAACATCCCCATAAAAAGTATCATAACTATTACAATAGTCTCGCCTATAGTTTGTACTGATCTTGACGGAATAATAAATTCTCTTGATCCTGCACCTTCTATAATTGAATTAACCAATCCTGAAGCAAATGCAAAAAAAGCAACCAGATAAAGTACAGTGGCAAGAGTGATATATTTTGAAGTGCTAGTAAGCATCCAGTTACTAGTATAATGAATAATAATTAAGTTTATCGAAAAATTTCCTATCTGATTTTCATTATACCTTTTTTTTATGTTTCTATTATTCTTGCTGAAAATAGATTAATTTTTCTAAAAAATTATTCTTATTTACCTATCCTCTTCTATATGTGCTATTATTGTACTGTCTGCTATACTGAGGTCGGCCCCTATTAACTCCTCTGCTATATCCGAATCTTCTTCTACTTTGACTATTGGAGTTAAAGGATCTTTGTCTATTGACTCTATTTCTGCTGACATACAATGTGGGAACTTCAATTCCTATTTCATCATTAAGTCTCTTGACTGATAGTTCTGTACGCTTCAAAATCCTTGCAAAATCTTCATATCTACTACTTGAAACTAATGAGATTGCTTTGCCACTTCCACCTGCTCGTGCTGTTCTGCCAATTCTATGGAAATAAACCAATGGGTCTTCAGGAATATCATAATTGATAATATTTCCCACCGCAGGGACGTCTATGCCCCTTGCAGCAATATCTGTGGCAACAAGTATATCATCACTTCCATTTTTGAACCTGTTCATAGAGTAATCCCTCTGTCTTTGAGATAGATCTCCATGAATTGTAATAACTCGAAAACCTTCTCTGTTCAAATCATCAGCTATTCTCTGGGTTCTTTGTTTTGTAGCAACAAATACAATAGTTTGTTGTCCTTTTTCCCTATTTCTGATAAAATTACAGAGATGTTTGAATTTTTCTCGCTCTTCCACAATTAGATAAGACTGATCAATAGTTTCTAAACTAATTTCGTCTTCATTGAGTCTAATTTGTTCTGGGTCTTTCATATATTCTCTAGAAAGTCTTATAATTTCAATAGGCATTGTTGCTGAAAATAGGCATGTCTGCCTTCTTTCATTTACATAGAAAAGTATGAATTTTATGTCATCAATAAATCCCATATCAAGCATTCTATCAGCTTCATCTAACACTACAAAATTTACATCTTCTAATTGAATCGTACCATGTTTCAAGTGATCAATTAATCTGCCCGGTGTCGCTACAATAACCTGGACTCCTCTTCTCAGCTGTTCTTTTTGTATATTGATACCCTGTCCGCCGTAAATGGCAAGGCTCCTTATTCCCAAATATTTTGAAAATTTCCTAATTTCACTTGTAACTTGCATGGCCAGTTCTCTTGTTGGAACAATAATTAAGGCTTGGATTGGCCCCTTTGACTTTACTTTACTTAATAGAGGAAGACAAAAAGCAGCTGTCTTGCCAGTACCTGTATGTGCCTGTCCTATCACATCCTTCCCTTGTAAAATAAGTGGGATAGATTGTTCTTGAATAGGAAAGGGCTTTTCCATTCCTATTTCTTTAACCGCCCTTACTATAGACGTATTTAGACCTAATTCTTCGAATGAAACCATTTTTTAATTCACTTTTTTGTTTTGTATTTGACAAAAGTTACGGAAGATCTGGAAAGATTATTTGTTTAACTTAACTTATCTGCCGCACCTTAAGTTAAGTTAATGAGCTTTCATGGGAGATATAAGTGTGATGATAAAAAAGTTTGATCATGGTAATTGAAATTAACCTTTCTCTCAAGTCTCTATTCGCCTACGACCATTAAATCTGATGAGTATAGGTTAGACTTGATAACTTAAATTCTACACAAGTGATAATAAAAAATATGATGGAGGATCAGGGTCAAAATCAAGATGTGCAGGAGAAGAAACTACGCGGGTCTGGTGGATACGTACTTGCGCATGTTACAGATGAAGAGCAGAAAAAAGGCAATTTAGGAGGACCGGAGTTATTTCTGGCAGGGATAGGAAGGCTTCCTTCTGACAGGTTTGTCAAGTATCATTGTAACAAATGCGATAAAGACTATGAGGGATCACCGAATATCAATTTTGAAAATCCTAATGAAGATCTTGGTGAAGGCGTGACACTCTATGAGAAGGGCGAATACAAATGCAATACTTGCAAAAGTATAATTGCGCAGTATAGAAAATTTGATGCCCCAGAAGAGTTACCACAAGGAGAAGAACCTAAATCATCCCAATTATCAAATACAACTCAAGTATCAGATATCAAAAATACTGATAAAAATTCTAAAACTACTATCAATTCACCGTCGTCTTTGAATACACAAAATGACTTTATTTCTATTCAATCTCTTGTCGGGATGCCTGCATATGACTGGGATGCCATGTTGATTGGTAACGTTCA
>JAATVN010000193.1 GCA_014523595.1 Nitrososphaerales archaeon TH5888
TACGAGGAACCCAAATTAGTTTGGACTAGGAGCACGGGATTGACTGGAATCATATTTCTAGACTCTGATAGGTTGGGTGACCAATATAGAAATGATATGTTTGTTGGAAGTGTCAATAACGGTCACATATACCATTTTGAACTGAACAGTCAAAGGAATGACATAGCAGTACCTCAAGCCCTCGCAAAAAGGTTGATTCAGAATCCTATTAACGTAGGCGCCCAGAATGTAATATTTGCTAGTGGGTTAGGAGGGGTAACTGATCTTACAGTAGGACCAGACGGTTACCTGTATATAGTGTCGATCAGTCAGGGAAAAATATTTCGAATATTACCAAAATGAATTCGAAATAGTAGTTTTTCTAGTTTATGAATCATTAAAATCTTCCATTTTATTGGGAATCTTCTATTCCAACTCGTATTTGTTAGGAGTATTCAAATTAATGAAACTGAATTAGGAGCAAAAAATAATACCACAATAACTCACGTTTACTTTATTTCACAATCACCGAACTCATGATCGCCATCTGCTAGACTAAAAGTTCCAATTCTATCGACTCCTGGTCCACATCTAAAGTAGTCTCCGCCTGAACCTCCTCTCAGTGTGTCATTACCAGATCCACCATATAGACGATCATCACCGGGTCCACCGTCAATAATGTCGTTTCCTAGTCCACCATACAACACATCATTCTCTGTTCCCCCGAATAGATTGTCCCGATCAATTTCTCCATTTAATTCGTCACTTCCTGGCCCTCCATCCAAAGTATCGAATCCGCCTCCGCCGTTTAAGTAATCGCTCCCCTCCGAACCATTCAATAAATCATTGCCTTGTTGTCCTTCTATCTCGTCATTACCTTGCAGTCCGTTGATAAAGTCGTCTCCATTATGCCCTCGAATGTCATCATCAGTTGCAGTCCCCTGCATAGTATCAGGTCCCGGCGTTCCTTTTATATCAACTGCCCAGGAAGTTAGAAGAATAGAATTAATTGCGACTAAGTGCATCAATATCAAAAGTGTGATTAACATCCAAGTAAAAGTTGATTTCATCATCCTGAAGAATAATATTGTCTTATCCATTACAAGTCATCCAGAAAATGAATTGTTGCTATTTATGTTTAGTGGAGTCAGATTACATAGAAGTCTTAAGTTTCCGAAATACAAGTAACCGCATTCTTGGCATCGTAGATCTTGAGGAAATTTGTTTCAGGGTCCAGCAAATTCTGAACTTCTAATTAGTAGAACTGTAGCACACAATAAC
Source organism: Nitrososphaerales archaeon TH5888 (assembly GCA_014523595.1). Lineage (GTDB taxonomy): Archaea > Thermoproteota > Nitrososphaeria > Nitrososphaerales > Nitrososphaeraceae > TA-21. Next base: position 1,261 of record JAATVN010000193.1, read on the forward strand.
CATACTGAAACTACTATCATTCCAGCGGAAAGAATTAAGATTCCAGTGGTAAATTTATTCAATTACAAATTATCTGTATCGATTTATTATTTAAGGTTATTAATTTTTTAATAATGATTGATTTCGGTGTTTCCATTTACATAACTATATCCTTTCACGAGACATTGTAGGGGGTGGAATTGTTTTACTGAACTACCTTGCAACCAAGTTATGAATGTGTCCTGTGTGTACTGTTACTCTATGCTCACATTCTGTTCCTTCAGGTGGATTTAATTCGTCAGCAGATACACAAGCAAAAAACATATCCCCTAGTTGTATGGGTCCAATCTCAGGTTCCTTGTCAAAAACTAAAGGAAGGATTATTGTATTATGATCGGATTGTTTGAGTAATTTTTGTGCATCTATTGTCTGGGATTCAAATTCTCCCCTAATCATGGTAACTACTTTAAGATTCTTTACATCCTTTCTGTCCGAAAGTGGTATTGAAACTCTAATAGTTGGATCCTTTATAACGCCACCACTGACAGTTTGGAATGTCCCAGTAGACAATGTCTTCTCAGCACCTGAACCTAGGTTTACTGTGTTTTTTCCACCGGTATTTTCAATATTTCCCTCGACGCAAGAGTACGATTTCATTGCATTTGTTACCCCATTAATATCGTAGGCACATGCAAAAAACTCATCACGTTTGCCAACAGTAACAATATCGTTCTTCTGATTAAATGGAAATGAAACGGTAGTGCTTTTTGATTTAAGGTCCTCATCTTGTACTATTTTGGTTTGGTTTTCACCATTAGCGGAGACTACAACCTTCAGTTTATCAGCACCGCTAAATTTTTCCAGATTTATTTTAGTCTCGATGGTAAATTCGTCTGCGGCCGCTACCTGACTGGCAGAGTTCAAAATTGAAAACGATAAAAATGTGATGAGTAAAGAAACACCAAAAACTAGCATCTTGTTATTTATCTTCACGTTCATTATTTTTGTAGATCTCTAATTACTGTTATTTAATGATTTAGGAAGCAGATTGGATAGGCATTTCAGAACGCACACTTGCTGTTTGTACCAAAGTAATTATGTTGTACTGTTTAATCTAAGCGGGAAATAAGAATATCTTGTGATTCTCAATCATAAATTTAGATATCACTAATAACGGACCAGCACTAGTTGGAACGTCTTATGAGAACAGAAAGATGGACGACAAGGATCATTTTGCCATAATAAAAACATGATAACTTAAAGGAAAATACATTAGTATCAATTTTGTTGCTGATTTGTTATTCGGATGAATCGTTCATTTTATTTCAAGTTAGGGACTATTCTGTATATTGCACCGGCATCTGTTCCGCGACTGCCTGATACTATATACAAGTATCCATCAGGTCCAACTTGCAAGTCTGTTATAATCCCAAAATTTTCACCGAATATTATTTGGTCAGCATTATCTTTTCTATTTAATACTAAATCAGAAAGGTCGCCCGTTAAGGACAATGATTTTCTATCATTATCTAAATCGAAATGATAAACAACCCCTTTTTTTACTGAACCTACAAAAATATCATTTTCATAATCTTCTCCTAATTTATCAGACGCAAAAAATAACAAAGCAGTGGGCCCTACAGGTTTGTCCCAAACAAATTCAGGACTGCTATATTTTCCATTATCATCAAAATCTACTAACTTTACATCGTCACTAGTTTCATCATACATTCCATTTTTGGATTTTGTCTGATTAAGTTTCCAAATTCCTTGAACCTTTTCCCATCCACTATTAAAGCCTGGTTCAACCAAATTAATTTCGTCTCCAAACTGTGGTCCATTTTCTGAATCCCATAGAGTTCCTGAAATTGGATCAATGTCAATGCCAAAACTATTCTTTACTCCATAAGCGTAGTACAAGTTAAGAGGGTATTCTTCTCCAAGAAGTCCGTTACCAATGGGCTTTCCGTCCTGGGTTAGTCTAAGTATTCCTGCTCGTCCGTCGGGGGCAGTTCCGTTTACAATGTTTTGTGCTTTAGTGTCATATCCTGTTTGGTTCTTATTAAAACGAGTTGTTTGCAAATCTCCAATAGCAACATAAAGATTCTCATCTTTATCTAACTCCAATACTCCTCCATTGTGACTCGGTCCTGGCAAAGCAGGTAGTGTCAGAATTAATTGAGGTTCTATCAGTTTACTATTCTCAGTATCAAATTTATATCTATAAACGTAATTCCCGCAACCTTGAGTATTATTAACATTGGCCTTTACTTTAGGACAATATGTATAGGAAAGGAAAACGAACCTGTCATCTTGTTTTGATTCACCATTACCTGTTACCGCGATTCCTAATAGCCCACGTTCGTCTTTGGATGATACATTTAGATGGATTACAGGATTAGTGATATTGCCGTCAATTATTCTGTAGACAATTCCAGTATTTTTTTCCAGCAGCAAGATATCATTATTGCCCAAAAAAGCAATGCCTGTCGGAAAATCGAATCCAGTGGCTACAGACTCTATCTTAAGATTGGGATCACTCACAACCGGATTGGTAGAACTTACATTTGGACCCACGGCATATGCAATTGAATCATCGCTAAACCCTAGTAGAAAGAAAACAATTGAAGTCGCGATTAGAGCTAATGTGCCAGTGAGGTTTTTTCTATCCAGGTTTATCATCATCTCATGAATTTTTCTGTCTACGATATATGGATTCCGAATTTGCAAATCCAATCAAAGGAATAGAAAATTTATCTAAAAACACAATACTGAATGCGTATATTCATGAGATATTTAATATGCATTTTGGTTGCTGACAATGGTTGCTTAGGCGTAAAAACTCTCTTTTAACGGTATTCTTCTGCCTAAAATTAATGCTCGTATTACTTTATTTGCTATAAATTATGGTGAATCTGAGGTGAATTACAACGATAATTTTAATTCCAATTCAAATTTCATCCCTTCTACCATCAATAATTCTACTTTAGAACAAGTTACAGCCACATCAGAGAAAGATATCGGTTCCAGTAAAGAAAAAGCTGTTATTATTATTTTCGATAGAGGATACAAGAATCAATTTACCAATGCTAAACCAATAATAGACAAATACGGATTCAAAGCTTCATTTTTCATCATATGTAGCTTTGTTAATGGAGATGGTTACTATAAACTATCAAATGGAAGTGAGTTAGCTCATAAGGGTGATAACGCTATGGAGTGGGATCAGATTAGACGATTGCATAAGGAAGGACACGACATCGAATCACATGGAATGGAACACAGAGACTTGAGATTATTAACGTCTAAACAGCTAGAACACGAAATAGCCGAATCAAAGAAATGCCTACAGGACTATGGTTTAAAGCCAACTTTCTTCCAAATTCCAAACAATAGAGGCGTAGATAATTCCACTGTACTTAAAATGGTATCAAATTACTTTGATTTTGGGTTGTCAGGTCATTCTAGACTCATGTTCCTAAACTGTGATGGTTGGGTAAATCATGGCTTTAAGACTCAGAGTTATAAATATCAGTATGATTGTAATCCATTCTTTGCTGACGGTACACCAACGCGTACTAATAAATATGCCATTAAACAATGGTCCCATGACAGAGAACACTCCAAATTGAATAATAGGAATCCTCAACTAGCACCACATGGAGCCCAAATTTCTGACTTGTTGTTTACTGAATTTGTCAGGGTAGTAGAGGCGCAGACCATATACAATAACAAGGCAGGAAAGATAGTGTCAATTCCAATAATAGGTTATCATTTTATAGGCAACTCTACCAGTTATGATACTTCAATCGAATTATTTGATAAGGAAATGAATTATCTTCATAAAAATGGATTTAAGGTGCTAACACTTACCGACTTAGGTTACAATGATAAGGAAAATTATTTTTACATTAAATAGTTGGTATTACTAAGAAAACTTATTAATAAAGATAGTACATACTCCGTAAATGCAGTACTTTACGGCTCTGAAAATAGGAGAAAAAAGAGTTAGAGCAGCTCAAGATATTTTAAATAAATATACGGGAAACATAGCTATGCCCGCTTTGGCATTGAAGGACAATAACAATAACAACTGGGATCCAGTCGGAGAAGAAAATTATTTCACTGCAGTAAAGGATCAGAATGGTTACTTGATTGCAATATGCGATAAAAATGGAATTGCAAAAACGGTAGCACAATGGTTTATCGAAGTTAGAAAAGATGAAATTATTAATAAAATAATTCAAAATGAAAACATTCCCGAGTATAACGGCAAAGTTATACTCCCAATTTAACACTTAAGTAGATTTATTATTTAGTGATCTTATTTGAAAAGAAAATATGAACAATCCATAGAGATCAAAGGTCATCTAATTGATTCAATGATCCTGACAAGAATTTTTGACAAGGTTATGGATTTGAAAGGAGATTTTAATGTCCTTGAATTTCATGTAGGAAAAAAGAAGGATGAATTGAGTTATGCAAGATTATTGATATCAGGAAAAAATAAAAAACATCTTGACCAATTATTAGAATCAGTCTTTATTGAAGGTGCGCAACCAACAAAAATTGACGGAGTTATTCTAAAGCCTGCTCCAAGTGACATGGTAATGCCAAGAGATTTTTACAGTACAACTAACAATACCACGCAAATTTTTTTCAAAAACGAATGGATTGATGTTGAAAATATGATGATGGATAAGTGTATTGTAGTCGACGTAAGAAATAAGAGGGCAGCATGCAGGAAAATTAGGGATATCCGTAGTGGAGAAATGATAGTAACGGGTGAGAATGGAGTTAGAATATTACCTGAGGAACGTCCAAGAGAGGGTGTAGATATCTTTCAATTTATGAGTAGTACAAGTTCCAGTGAAAGACCTACTCAACAAATTGCAAGAAAAATAGCAATGGATATTTACAATACCAAGAATAGTGGTGAGAAAATAATTGTCACAGCGGGACCAGTAGTTGTTCATTCTGGTGCTGCAGATTCGCTAGCCAAAATGATTAGAATGGGATACATAGATGGATTACTTACTGGTAATGCATTAGCTGTCCATGACATAGAAAATTCACTATTTGGTACATCCCTAGGTATGAATGTAAAAAATGGAACATTAGCGATTCGTGGTCATAGAAATCACATGCAGGCTATAAATGAAGTTTTTAGAGCTGGGTCCATAGAGGAAATGGTCAAGAAGAATATTCTAAAATCTGGAATCATGTATGAGTGTATTAAAAATAACGTACAGTACGCACTTTGCGGGTCTATTAGAGACGATGGACCGATTCCAGGAGTAATTACTGATATTATAGAGGCCCAAAATAGTTACAGAGCAATATTAGGAGATACAAAAATGGTTCTCATGCTTTCTACCATGTTACATTCAATTGCTGTAGGCAATATGATCCCTGCAAGAGTAAAGGTTGTTGCTGTAGATATTAGCCAAGCCGTTGTCACAAAACTGCTAGACAGAGGAACAACACAGGCAATAGGTGTTGTTAGCGACATTGGAGCATTTCTTCCAATGGTATTAGATCACTTAGAACAAATATCCAAAAAATAATTATATCAATTAATACAATCTAAACAAGTTAATTAATATTATCGTCATTCTATTGACAGCAAAACCCTATTTATCAGGATTATGTAATTTATTATTTATTATGCGTATTGCGATTTTTGGATCTGCACGCCCATTAGTAAACTTCATCACTTTTCCTAGTAAAAAATTTATTGCTTCACTATTCGTTTTTGCATCTTCAACAGCAGATTTTTCTTTATCAAATACTGACTGAACAGCATCCATGAGAGTTTTTTCATCAGATATCTTATAAGAATTTGTATTATTCATAACTTCCGATGGTAACATTCCACTCTCAAATATTTTGACTAAAATATCCTTTGCTGTAATTCTACTAATTTTATTACCTTCAATCAGTTTCACCAAGTCTGCGATATGTTCTGGTTTCACTTTCAAGTTTTTCAAGTAGTCGGTACTCTCACTATCATCTTCAATCAAACTTTTAAAGTCAGTAACTAGAAAGTTGGCTATTTCTGTTGGCGAAAAGTATACCTTCAAAGTAGACTCAAAGAAATCTGCCAATTTCTTATCATTTATGAGAATATTAGATGTATGTACTGAGAGCTTATATTTTGATACAAAGCGTTCAAATCTTTGGTTTGGTAGTTCTGGCATTCGTTTTATTAGATTAGAAACAAAATCATTACCTAAGATGATTATTGGAATATCGGGTTCTGGAAAATATCGATAATCGTGTTCTTCTTCCTTACTTCTTGACTTAAACGTGATTTTTTTCCGATCATCCCAATGTCGTGTTTCATGTTCTATTTTGAGATTCCGGCTATACAGGCTAGATTGTCTGGTAATCTCATAGTTGATGGCTTTTTCAACTTCCCTGAAGGAGTTAATATTCTTGATTTCAACCTTGTTACCACCTTCCATGGACACATTTACGTCACACCTCACTGATCCCTCCAGTAAAGTATCGCAAACGCCAATATGTTCAAGAGTTAGTGATAGTTTATTTAGAAATTGTCTGACCTCCTTTGGACCTGTGAAATCTGGTTCTGTAACTATTTCAATTAAAGCAACACCGGCCCTGTTGTAATCTATCAAAGCAGAATTCCTA
>JAATVN010000194.1 GCA_014523595.1 Nitrososphaerales archaeon TH5888
ATCATCTGGATATCTTTATTTGGTTCGTTTCCATTTGTAGTAAGGTAACCACCTGTGATAATTCCATTTGCCCCAGCCTGAAGGGCGAGCTTTCCCCCGTCACTGAAGTGGACTTCTCTTCCTCCAGCAATTTTCAATATTGTTTTTGGCATAATAAATCTCCAAACAGCAATAGTTCTAATGATGTCGATTGGATCAATTGAACAATTATCCAGTTCCTTCGGTGTGCCCTTTCTTGGAATCAATATGTTAATCGGAACTTCATCTGGTTCAAGAGATGAAAGAGAAAATGCCAATTCAATCCGTTGTCTTGTAGATTCGCCCATTCCAATAATCCCTCCACAACAAAGTTCGAGCCCTGCCTCTTTGACTATTCTTGCCGTCTTGACTCTGTCTGAAAAATCATGTGTATTGCAGATTTTTGAAAAGAAACTTTCTGAGGCTTCTAGATTGTGATTATATCGCTTGACTCCTAATGATTTCAGCCTTTCCGCTCGATCTGGTGTCATGAAGCCAAGTGAAACATTAATGTCCAGATTTACTTCATTTCTTAATCTTTTGATAATCTTACAAATTTTTTCAAAATCATTTTGTGAAGGTTCTCTATAAGCACAAACAAGACAAAAACTGGCAGAACCATTAATGTGTGCTTCTCTTGCTTTCTGCAAAATTATATCATCGTCTAGGAGTGGATATTTTGTTATACCAGTTTCGTAAAATGTAGATTGGGCGCAAAAGGAACAATCCTCGGGACAATTACCTGACTTGGCATTTATCAGGGATTCGACATCAACAGCTTCTTGATTAAATTTTTTAGTAATAATATTAGCACAATCTGCAAGCTTTATCAAATTATTAGTTGAGATTAATCTTTCTGCTTCATCAAAGGATATACTATTTCCATTAATGACCTTCTTCATACAAGAATCAATGAACTCGAAATCCTGCATCATTAGTTCTTTTTTAGAACCCATACTTATTCTTTAATTATCTGACTTGGGATCAGTTCATACATACATATCAATGGATTTTTTAGAATCGGAATCAGGAGACATAAAAGGTACTTCGCATTGATGTATAAGGATAGTTATGAGCTCTTGCATTTTCTACTCGAATCTCTAACGGTCCAACTCCGAATTTCAAAACAATGTTAGTATTCAAACATCAGGATATTTGGAGACAATGGCAAAAAATAACTAGCGTTATTAGGTGTTTTCGAGCTCTTTCCCCCCACAAAAAACAACTGAAAATCAACAAAATTGAAAGATGTCTTGGTAATCTTGATAGTGGGAAAGATATGCGAAATTCGTCATTTCATCTTTAGACTCCAACAGTCTAAAAAAGGACCCGTTTTTATATCATCTAAAAAGACTCGCGTTTTTTTACTCGTATTCAGTCTAAATAATGTGATACCTTTTTTCACCTGTACGTATTTTTTTTGACCTAAAGTATTATCAAGTTTTCATCAAGTAATATGTAATGAAATATTCATTTGGATACTTGCGAGTCAGTACCGCCGAACAGACAATTCTTAATCAGAGGTTGGCAATCGAAAAGTGGGCGACTGAAAATGACTTTAAAATTCTTGATTTTTTCGAAGATTCTGCAGTAAGCGGAAAGATCCCTGCAATAAATAGACCTGCTTTCAGAGACATGCTAAATCTGGTTAGGTCTGACCGTGTTGACTCGGTCATAGTTTATGAATTATCACGAGTCGGAAGAACATTTTGGGAAACACTTGATGCAATAAAATCAATTGAAGAATATTCCCCACTGATATCTTGTTCACCAAAAGAACTATTTCTTCAAACCACTGATCCGAGCGTTAGGAAACTAATGCTTGGCATCCTGACTTGGGTCGCAGAAAGAGAAAGGGAAATGTTGATTCAACGCACAAAAGATGGAATGGTAAGGGCAAAAATGTCTGGAAAAAATATTGGACGTCCAAAAAAGACACTTGACAAAGATACCCTGATCAAAATGTTGTCTCAGAACATACCACGTAATAAGATCGCCAAAAACCTTGGAATATCAAAAGCTACCCTTTATAACCAGATTCGGATGATTTAGATAAATCACCTGATTAATATTATCTGATTTTCTGTTGAATCTTTTCTACTATCTGATATTCAGTATCAACTATCTTTGTCAGATCTTCTTTTCCTATTGCTAATGGTGGAATTATTGTAATTATATTTCCCAAAGTCCTAAGATATACACCCTTTTTCAATGATTCTCTTGCAATATACTGTCCAATTGGAACCTTATCAATCATCTTGATGGGTTTGTTCTCTTTTCTTAACTCTATTCCACAAAGCAGTCCTTTATTTCTGATGTCATAACAAATATCTAATTCTGCAAATCTTTTCAAAAGTCGATCCAGTACCAGGGAATTGATCCTTATTTTTCTAATAAGATTTACCTTCTCATAAAGAGCTAGGTTTGTCAGTGCAGCTGTGCATCCAACGGGATGGCCAGTGAATGTATGTCCGTGAAAAAGCTGCCGCTTATCCCAATAATCTCCGAGGAATTCGTTAAAAATTTTAAAAGTTGTTAGTGTTACTGCTAGGGGAAAATAGCCACCTGTAAGAGCCTTTGCGAAACAAACAATGTCTGGTTCAGATCGTTGTGCCTTATACTCTATCATATTACCAAGTCTTCCAAATCCTGTAGCTATCTCATCCAGTATCAGAAGAATATCATATTTTTTGCAGAGGTCACTGATCTCTTTTTGAAATTTGTTCGGGTATATGTTTACACCACCTGCGATTTGAGCTCCGCTTTCCATTACCATGCCAGATATTTTTTGTGATTTCCTCTTTAGAATGTTCTCAATTTTATCTACATATTGTTCAATGTCTTGCTGTCCAAATTTTTCATGTCTTATAGTTGGTGAATCTACCTTTATTGTTTTGAGTAGTAGTGACCTGTAGGGGGAGAAATAACCGTCAACATATCCTATCGACATACAACCAATTGTATCCCCATGATAACCATTTTTTAAACAGATAAATTCTTTTTTCTGCGTTTTTCCTTTATTGTTCCAGTATTGTATTGCGATTTTTAATGCAGCTTCAATCGCCGTTGAACCATTGTCTGTGTAGAAAACCTTGCTCATTCCCTTTGCAATTGTTATAAGGCGTTTCGCCAGTTTTGCAGAAGGTTCGTTAATCAAACCAAATAATGAAGAATGTGGAAGAGTATCAAGCTGATTTTTCATGGAATCAATTATTTCGGTTCTATCGTGTCCCCAGACATTGCACCACATGTTACTAATCCCATCAAGATAACTCCTTTCATTGGAATCGACAAAACTAAAACTTCTCCCCGATTGGATCGTAATATTATCAGAGTTATTCCAAAGTTTCATCTGAGTATACGGATGCCAGACATATCTTTTATCAAGATTATTACTATTCAATAGAAATAGCTATAGTATTGCACTATTTGTACATTAGCCTGAGTGAAAGTTGTATGATAAATCGCAGTTTTTAATTAGAAGCTAATTTGACAGTAGTTTCAAAATTCAAGAATTATGATACTATTTGACACTGCGTTGATTCAGGGACCGTAGCATCAAAATAAGTTTATTAATAATCTGAATATAAGCATTAGATGATGAATACAAAAATATCCATAATTTTGTTATTTATCTCTCTTGCTTTATTAATCACATATGGAGCAGACGTGATTTATTCGCAAACCACTTCCGGTGATGGAGAGAGTGGTTTTCTCCAAATAGATCCGGCCGTAAGAGGTATCGTCTTTGGTGCCGTTCCCGTAATTTTGTCTATTATAGCTTTTGCAATTTCCCTACGAAAAAGATCTATGTTGGTAGTGGTACTTCTCCTTATTAATGGAGGATTAATCATAGCCGGAATGATTGGCTTGGCTGCTCAAGGAGGTGGAGACAACACTTCAACTCTATATGGAACTACTGGGCTAGGAATATTGCTAATTGTACTCGGTATTGTAAAAGGTTACATATCAAAGAGTAAGACGGAAAACAAACAAGACAGTAAGTCCGGTAAAAGACCGTGGTGGAAATTCCAAAGTGACGAAGACTAGGAAGGAGCGAAAAGATGATGGTGGTTTAAACACAGACCAGGCGGATGAATACAATGTCCACTAGTGATCATTTAGACCATTTAAATATTCATTACTAAGAAAAAATAATTTTACATTCAATATTTCTAAATTCGAATTTAGAAATATTTTTTAATGGTCGAGTAGTGCCATAACATTTAATTAAAGTAATAATTTTTGTAAAATATGCGCCGCTGTAGCTCAGCATGGTAGAGCAAATTCAAAGATGGTTACTTTGAAGCTTAACTGGCTGTTAACCAGTGGGCCATCAGTTCAAGTCTGATCAGCGGCGCTTTAATTAATATCTAAATAAACGTAGACAATTTACGGGATCAATGATTTTTGTTACTAATATTTGTATCAAACATGACCAATAACCAAATATTGCACAATTCGAATTTAGCAATATAACTATTCATGTTTTATACTATTTTTTTTGTTACAGGCGAGTATTCAAAATTATTTCTAGAATTGAATAATATCCAACGCGATTGCGTTTGCAAGAAGGTCAAGATGCCTGGAAGCAACAATGTAGCCATTTTTTAATTCACTTTTTGAAATCCATCTATTTGAGGAAGACCAAAGTCGTTCTTTCCTAATTCTTTTCTCCAGTTCTTCAACATCTAGTTCTTTTTCTTCGATTTCCTCTGTGTCAGTTTTTCTTATCGTTAGCAAGACCTTTCTAACTAGGATTCTACTACCAAATCTTTGAGAGAAATCCCTGGCAGACTCATCATAATCAACGAGTTTTATCTTGATCTGTTTCCTATTTAGTACATCCCTACTTGTCAGCAGTCTATCATCAACAAATCTATCATATGACATCTCGATATGTCTACTTAGAATTATTGATTAATTAAATCCTTCAGTAAGTGTCAAACAGATGAGAATTCAAAATAAGGCGAGTTATCCTTATCAAGTCCGCATTTGGTCAATTTTACTGCGCTCCCTGGGTTCATATTTCCTTCACTTAAGATGCCGATAATCCTGATTCCTGACATTTCGACTAATCCTAATTTCTTGGAATTTCCAATAAATGATGATGTATGTTCAATTAATTGCCCTTTCATATCCAATTTTGACATCCTGATTTTTTTTGAATAGCAATTGTTACAAATATTTGATGGCGGCCATATTTTTGAATTACAAATATTACAAATCGGAATTCTGAATTTTCCCCTACTTAAGAAATCAAGGAATTCTTTCACGCAAGTTTAAGAACATTAAGATAATTAAAATTATCAATAATTGATTGCATTAAAGAGATTTCAAATGCTATGGACAAACTGCAATAATTAGTCATGTTTTAGAAATTATGAGAACTAATGACGAGGAACCTGCTGCAGACATATTATGCACTAATCCCATTTTGCAGCCTTTAATCTGTCTACTTCCAGCCAATCCCTTTAACTGCTCGCAGATTTCGACAGCCTGAGCAAC
>JAATVN010000195.1 GCA_014523595.1 Nitrososphaerales archaeon TH5888
AATACCAGCACTAATGATACACAAGCAACCAGCACTAATGATACACAAGCAACCAGCACTAATGATACACAAGCAACCAGCACTAATGATACACAAGCAACCAGCACTAATGATACGACATCATCCAACAATGAAGAGAATCAAGAGGATTCTTCAGATAGTAACAACAATGGTAATCCTGAAGACTATGATAGTCTGAATGATCTTGTAAATGACATAAAAGATGGGGTCGTCGACACTGATGAAATTTCCTTGAATAATTTCCAAAATTCAGGAGCTTATCAAGGGGCAGATGAACAAACACAAGATTGCATAGACTTGGCAGGAAAAATAGGAAGTAACCTTATTGATTATGAAATAGTGCGCTGTTCTGAAGACCCAAACCATTTCAAGAACCAGATAGCGAATAATGATAACAGCAGTGAAGAGAACAACGACAACAATAATCCAGACAACGACGCATAATAATACACAATCAGGTAAAGGATAAAACAGAATATTAGTTGAGAATAGAAAATACACAAAGCTTGTCAATTTAAGTAATATTCTTCCTTACACCAATTAACATGATATTTTAAGATCAAGTTCAAAATATATCGATGCGCAAATTACAAGTTCTGTGTTTATCTAACATAGAATCGTTTTAGAATATTATCCGATTTCCTAACCACTTTTCTTAGAGCATCTTCAGATTCGATTTTGCCCGATGAGAACAAGATAGAATAAAAACACAAACGGGGCAGTTATCTGAAATTTATATTAGTAAAGAAATATTATTAGTTTATATTTGATACAGGGTCCAAAGCATGGAGTTTCAATAGTCTTGACTCAATAGTATGGAAGAAAATTAATCCGTTTCACTTCACTAATTCTACAGCCGCTCATTCTACCCATGACTGCGGCACAGGAGATCCTGTTGCAGCCAATTGAGATATAGTAGCCCCGTCGCCATTATCTGGTTCATTCGAAGGTACGTTTGGGGCTACGGCAGCGTAAGTAACTTCGACAAATAATGCAATTGAGAATGATAAGACACAATACAACATCTTCTGGATGACAGAATTTATTGTCATATCAATAAAGAAGTGTGTTCTAATTAAGTCGTATTATTAATTAATGTTTTTAATTAGCTACCCTTTGCTATCGATGGAACATTATCCTCTTCGCAGCACATGAAGAATTAATAGAATCTATCTAATTTTAGCAACTAAATATATATAAAAAATAAATGGCTATTATGGTAATGCATCAAGTTGCACTGATTACAGGTTGTTCCAGTGGAATAGGTTATGAAACGGCATTGACGCTCGCCAGAAATGGATTTCAAACATTTGCAACTATGCGAGATACAAAAAAATCAAATTCCCTTGCAAAGACAAGCGAAAAAGAAAAACTTGCTCTAAAGATCCTAGAACTTGATGTAAATGATGACAAGTCTATAGAAAATGCAATTAATCGAGTTAAAAGTGAAGCAAAAAGAATTGACGTCTTGATAAACAATGCGGGTTATGGTCTGGTAGGCTTTTTTGAGGATCTAACTCTGGATGAAATAAGGAATCAATTTGAAACTAATTTTTTTGGAGTTCTCAATATTACTAAGAAGGTTATTCCGATAATGCGATTACAGAAAAGTGGTACAATTGTTAATATAAGCTCAGGTGCGGGACAGGTAGGTTTTCCTGGCATTTCTGCTTATGTAAGCACAAAATTTGCTGTGGAAGGATTTAGTGAGTCATTAATGTATGAACTATCTCCTTTTGGCATAAAAGTAATCATTATTGAGCCTGGAGTGCTCAAGACAAATTTTTTCCGTAATTGCGTTATATCAGAAGAATCAACTAAAAACGGATCACCCTATTCTCGACCCTTGGATAAAATTCAGAAAAATATTGATTTAATGCAAGAACACGCTACGTCACCTACTGATGTTGCAAAAATGATATTACAGGTTTTAAGCAATGATGAACCTAAGCAAAGATATATCGTCGGAAATGATGTTGCAATGATATTGGAAGCGAAAAGGAATTTATCAGATATTGAGTTCAAAAAGATGATGATGCAAAATATTATTTGATTTGTAAGAGATCTGTTTCCCTATATTGTAACATTTTCGCCTACACAAGACTCTACAAGAAACATATTTGTTTTCTGATAAATCAGGATTACTATCAAACTTTCTACCAAAGTATTACAGCTTAGGTTTCATATTTTTATAGTATAGCTAATATAATAATGGAAGGGCGTAAAGAATCTGTCCAATTCAGTTGAATTAATTGTAAGGAGAATCAAAAATGGATCTGTAATAGATCACATAGAATCGGGTAAGGCATTTTTAGTTCTGAGAGCGCTAAATATCACCGGTAGAGAGGGAAATGTCATAACAGTTGCTTTGAATGTCCCAAGCAACAAATATGATAAAAAAGATATTATCAAGGTAGAAAACAGGTATCTGGAGACAGATGAAACAAACAAGTTGTCCTTAATAGCGCCACATGCCACTATAAACATCATTAAAGATTACAAATTAGCAGAAAAAAGAAAGATCCAACTACCAGATTTTATTACTGGAATTTTCAAGTGTCCTAATTTGAGATGTGTAACTATCGGGGAGAATATAAAATCCGTGATTGAAGTAATTGATAAGGAAAAAATTATTCTGAAATGTAAATATTGTGGGAGAATTTTGAGTATTGACGAATTGATATTCTAGGTTGGTTTGAAAGTCACGTTCTTGTTGTGCTTGATGAATATTTTATATACAAAATGCTGTAACGAATATTAATTTCATTTTCGACAACTAGCACAGTACTCATCGTTACTGGTTTTTGATACTGCAAAATGAAATGCTATAAGCGGTGAAAAAACTACTATTGTAATTAAAGCAAGATAATATTCAGAATTATAGACGAGATATAGTGTAACTCCAATACAAGTCATTATCTCTAACCAGGTACAGGTACATAATTGAAGAGCAATTTCTTTCACATTCATTTAATGAATGATTAAATGTCCATTAGTAATTTGAGTATAACTGAAATTAATCTAGGAATTTATGCTGAATTCACTTGAATTTTCTACGCCTATTGGTAAACCAATCTATCTGGAGTCTACTTGAAATCAGCATTTCATCTTTTCTATATTGAACCACAATTGTAGCGTCAAATCATGTCGTAAATAGTATAGGTCAAAAGATCCTATAATGGTAAATGAAATTATGAATCTCAAATTATAATTCGTCAAAATACAATTAGAAAAAATTCCAAATTTTATCCGTGATTTAGGGGATCTATTGTGAAGGATTTTTATATGATTTAGAATTATCACTTGTAAAGTTGGATTCAAACTCTGAAAAAAATGATGCAAAAATTTCGATACTAAAAATTTTTCTTAATGGTACGTTGCTCGCAATTATTATTGCAGTGCCTGCTATAATCAGCACTATCTTATTTCATTATGTTATCAAAACAAATTTGATAATAACTATATCTGCTGGAATAATAACTCTATTTGTGGCCATGGGGTTTGCATACAAAATTTCTAGAAAATTATCAATGTAATATCAATAAGTCAATATGTTAAGCAAGGCTTGATTAAGTCGGAATATATATCTTCTGTACTTTGATCAAGGAATATTTGCTCAAGCTAGTTATCTTTAATAAAAACAGATGGGACCAAATTGGACCAATCCTACTTGAGTCGTTGGATAGATAATTCTCAATGATGTTTTTTATGATTCTTTTGTTTATTCTATCGCTACAAAATTCATATTGCAACTATTATCCAGTTAAATTCTATAAGCAATAAGATTATTTTTCATACTTTTTAGGACGTCAATATATAAATCAGGCATGTAAAGACAATTTTTTGTCAATTGTCAAGAACAAGTGTAAAGTTTCAGTTTCCCTGTCAGAAATCAGAAAATGTTACGCCAGACATTATGATCAAGATGATAAGTACAAGTGTAATTCTTGCATTGTTATTTACTGTTCCTACGTTGGGGATATTTCTGGGAATTTATTGGCACACGGATAATTTATTGATGGGCGTAATCATAGGCTTTTCGATTCATTTTATTACTCTTGGATTTGCCCATCCAATATCGCAATCTATATCATCTTTTTTTGACAGTTGAACTCCAAAGACATTAGTTGTATTTTAGAGAAATAGAAAGAAACTGACCTTTGACTTTACTGTTTTTGGTAAAGCACGTACATCTGAACAAGCTGGGGATTGAGGAATTTTTTTTTAATATAATATGATTGGACAACTGGCAATACACCCGCGTTTGCTCCTGATCAAAGTCCATCTGAAATAGATCCAACCTTCCAAATCCGCGATTATCTAAAACATGAAACCTGAACAAATTGAGCGAATAAAGGATAAGGTATGAATTAATGGGATGTTCTTCTTTCTATACACCTTCAGCGAATCTTGCGTCATCAGCTTTGATATGACTACCCTTTTATAGATTATGGATGTCAACTTCATGCATGAATTTTTTGTGGAGAGATATTTTTGGATTCTTCAGGCAAGATTAAAATTGATGCAGAATTATTAATTTATTGATAGAGGATGTGCCATAGCCATTGAGCAAGGTAAGCATGCCAGGTAAAATTTTTGGAACTGTTATGTCTCATGGACTAAAAGGAAGGATGTTAACAAAGAATGAACTCCAAATGTTAACAGAATCAAGGGATATGGATGAACTAGTAACGAGAATGAAAAATACGGTTTACCTTGATGCATTAGCCAAGCTTACTAAACCTTACACCGCCGATAAGATAGAAAATGCGTTAAAAGAATATTTGGTAAACACACATTCAAAAATGGTCAATGTTTCAGGGGGAGCTAGAATTCTTAGTGCATATTTTGTAAAGCATATCACATGGAACTTGAAGATGATATTAAAGGGTAAAGCCCTTGGAAAATCTTATGACGAATTAGTGCCAAA
>JAATVN010000196.1 GCA_014523595.1 Nitrososphaerales archaeon TH5888
AGAATCTGTATCATCAAATCCTATATGGACAACTTTTGAATCACCTGAAATATGATTAGACATCTAAATGAGACGTACAAATTCAAAGAAGCGATATTAATCTTATTCCGTAATGTTAAGTATAATATTCATGGATTTTTGAGATAAAAATGTCAAAATATTACTTATCAATATGGACACCGTAAAAGGTGAAATAAGATTATCAAAAACAAATAAAAAACTTCACATTGAAGTATGTTTTGTATCTCTTGGTAATTGATTCATGAAAATTATTATTATTGCTGGTAGTTTATTCCTTGTACTTTCCGTTTGTCTGTTGCAGACTGAGCTGCAAATTTTTCCCCCAATCACCACATACGCGATTGCAACGGGCCAAAATCACTTAGGGCTGGACAAATTTGGCATTAGAGAAATTTATCCAACTAAAGAAAATGGCAGAGAGTGGTATGTGGATATGGAAAATCCAAAAGAAGATGAAAATTTTTCAATCACGTTTAATCCAAATATTACGAGACAAGATGATGGTTCTTGGAGAATTTCAGCCCCAGTTGTTAGGATGAATATTAAGACATTAGAAGGGGAAACAAATTGGAAGAATGTCGAAATGACAGGCTATGCAAAGATAGTTGGTGTTATTGCCAATAGTAGTAACAAAGTAATAGAAAATGATCTAACATGGTATGCCAGAGGTGGGAAACATAATCAAGAAATTCCATGTGAAGCGACGGCCTATATGGGGGGACTCTATGATAATGGGAAAGTGGGATGGAAAAAAGAATTATGGTTCGTTGGAGGGTATACAGACGAAAGGCAATCCAACAAGGTTACTAATTCACTAATAGATAGATGGATTGGATGGAAAGTAGTAATTTATAACATTAATAACAACTCAGAGGTAAAATTGGAATCTTATATAGATAACACTAATACCAATTATTGGGTTAAAGTTACCGACCTAGTTGACGATGGTGGATGGTACGCAAAAATGCCAGACTCGCATTTTTTTGATGCTGATTGTTCCAAAGATAAGGACTTTGTAATTACTAATTCCGGATCGACTGCTACATTCCGGTCAGATAACCTGATTTGGGATTTCAAGAATTTGAGCATTAGGGAAATCGAGCCGGACAAAACCTCTTTTCAATGATACTTTTTATCCCCGATAAGATAGAAAGGGGATCTATTGATTCTTACTTTGTATTGACAGACTCAGACTATGGGGAATGGAATCAGGTCGTCAAAGGTGAGTTTTAAGATTCATGATCTTATCATTGCTATAGCAATGAAATTAATTTAAGCACTATTCTTTTGAGAATCGATCGATAAGATTATCGATTTCGTTTTTTATCTTGCGTTTTGCAAATATGCCAAGAACTGCTCCAATTTTTCCGTATTTGAGATCTGCATCTATCTTTATTTCTGTGCTCGAATTAGATATCGGATCCAACTCAATTATTAAAATCGTTCCCTTAGTATCACCTTCAATAACTTCACTCTTAAGCATTCTGTTTGGTTCTAACGTATGTTTTACTTTTTGGTTTATTTCTTTTCCTGATATTGAAACGATCTCTTCTGTTAGTATGTGATTATTGGATTCATCAATAATTTTGAATGACTTGTACTTGTCAGGAAATAGTATTGGTAGCTTACCTATATCTTTAATTACGGAAAAAACTCTTTCATGCGGTGAATTAATAGTTTTGGATGATACTACTCTAACCATGAGTGTTTTAAGATCCAGTAATTTTTAAACAATATGTTTCTATACATGAATCAAGTAAAATATCGAGGTTGACAAGAATTTAGTATGAAATATTTTTATAATGAATTTGTCGTAAATTCTAATATCGAAAAAGTCTGGGTATTTTTTACAGACTTAAAACATCTTGAGATAATTAGTCCGAGCGATATAAAATTGAATTTGATAGAAAGTACAGATAAAATATTGAAGAAGGGAACAGTAGCCTGTTTTTATGGAAAGATAATAATAAGTGCTCAATGGTGCTCTAAAATAACTTTTTTTGAAAAATATGAATATGTGGATGAAATGATTCAAAATGGAAATAAAAAGCCTCCATTCCGACTATGGTCTCATAGGCACAGATTCGAGGAAATTGATGATTGTAAAACTAGAGTATTAGATAAGATTGAGTTTGAGTTACCCTTTGGACTCCTCGGAAAAATGTTAGAATTGTACATCGAACTTAGGCTTCTCAAGATTTTTAAACATAGAGAACATGCGACAAAAAAATTTCTTGAATGATGCTATTTATGGCCGAGCCAACGGTTGCTTTCTCATTAGATAAAATGAGATACCTAATGCGGATAACGAAAGTAACAACATAGTACCAAAAATCAGATCATATGCAGTGGCAGATGGAAAATATTGATATTGATTCTTGGATAGTGTAACTAGAAACAAATGGGTCTGCATGAATACTCCAGCGATTGTTGGACCAATTGAACTCCCTATGATTCTCAATAGGTTACTAATTCCAAGTGAGATACCTATTTGTTGGAATGAACTTTGCACCATTACAATATTAGTACTACTGACATTTGTTAAAGACAGACCAATAGATATTACTACCAAATAGATCGATATATAAAACTCATTGAATCTCATCAGCAAAAGCAATGAAAATCCCAACGCCATGGCAAGGGTACCAATCATTAATGGAGTTGTCTGTCCAATTCTTGTTATTATTAGGCCAGCTAGAGGACCCAAAATCAAGAGAACAAGTGCAAATGGCATCTGTACTAATGACATCTGTATTGCATTATTATTAAAACCCACAGGATACGGACTTTGAGCCAATATAGGCAATGTCTGAAATATGGTAAACATCGACATACCTACAATCAGTAAAATGATGTTTGAAGACAATATCCTCCTATCAAAAAAGAGGCTTGAGGCGATAAGTGGGAATTTAGTTTTTCTTTCAAACAGCAAAAAAGCAACAAAGCTTAAAATGAAAACTGTCAAGCAAAATAAAGATGTTATTGGAATACTGATGGAATTTAATAGTTTATCGCTAGTATCAAAACTGTCAGTTTTAAGAAATGTTATGAATAGAAGAAATGTGATAATACTTACCCCTAGCAATATAGAACCCCTTAAGTCAAATTTCTCATACGAGTTATCATTTTTAATATTCGAACCTTTAGTTGCTTTCTTTTCCGTTGGAATGAATCTCATGATAATGATTAATAGACATATGGCAATTGGAATAATGGAAAAAAATGTCAATCGCCAATCATAAAATTGCACAATAGTCCCGCCTATTGCAAGTCCAAGTACTGAGCCTCCTGCAAACATGGAGCTTATGATTCCTTGACTTATGGCTAGTTTTTCTCTAGGAAAATGTTCTCTGACAAGTCCGAAAGTAACAGGGAAGACTGAAATTCCAATTCCCTGCAAAATTCTTGACATTAGTAACATGAAAAAATTAGAAGAGAAGGGCGAAATGATAAGACCTATAGTATAAATTGAAATGAGAATTATCATGATCTTTTTCTTCCCATAAATATCAGATAATTTTCCACTGACGGGCGTCATAACTGCACCTGCAACAAGGTATGCACTTAGAATCCAGGATGAATTATTATATGATAAATCAAATTCATCAATCAATTGAGGAAGTGCAGGAAGAAGCATCGTTTCTGTATACATTGATATTGTCGCAATAGAACTTAGAATTGCAAGGGTCGTCCATATCGAATGATTGTTATTTTCTTTTCTAAACAAGGGTTATCTTTTTTGATTTAATAAAACTCAAAGATCAATATAATTGATTTTGCACGATGCTATGCCCACTTAAAGTGTCTATTAGTTCATCCCTACCCATGATCTTGGGCACTAAGTTAATTAGACAATATCATCAACAGGTAAAAGCTACTAATTGCAATCTTTTTGGTCAATATTTTATTAGTCGGCGGATTCAAAGAGATTGCATCCACAGCTTAATGTCATCCATCGATGAAATAAAGACAAAATTAAAGAAAAACTGGTATCAGTTTATCAATACTAATAGTAAAAAATTTTCTAACAAAGTAATCGATGGGTCTTCTCCTCCATCAATATTTGTAGGTGAATTTGGATACCCACATGTCAGAATTGGTCCAATGATGCCTCCTTATCACGGAGATACTTCAATACTAGATAGCCCTGAATTATGGTCGGGAAAGTCCTTAGAGCAGATTGTCAACTACAGGATTAATCTTTTGAAAGGAACAATGATCCATAATGTGAATAAAATTTCTGGCAGGTACATTGAATCATTACAAGATATGGCTTTGTCAAAAAGAGTTGTCGAGAGCACCATGACTTTTGAAAAAATTCCATCTCAATATCTAAATGAAATGACCTTGACTAAAGATGATTCTGAAGAAATACCCACAATATTTTCAGCACCTGTGAGTGAAATTAAGATTCTTCCCTCAACGGCAGACCAAAAAATCGAAAAAAAATATTACGATTATGATTCATATGCGTCAGATGCAGTTGTTGAACTCTATGAGAATAGTATCGACATGACTCGCATCTCAAAAGTATTAAGTATGGGCATGCTAGGTAGAAAGAAAAATCGTAAACTCGTACCCACTAAGTGGAGCATTACAGCAGCAGATGATATAGTTTCACTGTATCTCTTAAACAGAATCAAGGACAATGCAATTTTGGATAATTACCTTGTCTTTGACTTTAATCACTTGGCAAATTATTACTCTGTAATATTCATTCCTGATGACGTTTGGTATTTTGAAATGATTGAATCCTGGATCGATACCAACGGCAGATTACATATAGGATCAGATTATGAATTAGGAAAAAAA
>JAATVN010000197.1 GCA_014523595.1 Nitrososphaerales archaeon TH5888
AAAGGATTCGAATCGCTTCGTAAGAACGATACTAATGACTGCATTTACAATAGATGATAATCTATTTCAAGAATATACTAAAAAGAAAATTATAAATGGATTCCTTCAGAAGCCAATAGGTTTACACGATCTTGTTAAAGAAGTAAATACCCAGTTGGATTTTTATGAACTCCAAAAAAAATATCCTTCCTAATGACCTCAATCATATAATATTTCTACAATTTTGCATCATTACTCATCTAAGGATTCACATTGCAAACAAATTCAATCCCTTCAGACCACTTCTAGGACTAATACCACGAAAGTTATATACGCGACTACTTGATAGTCGCTATGGCGGTGGCATATGGGCTTGAGTCAGATTGAGTCTTTGAGGCCTTGTATCAATAGCATAAGTATTTGCCATTACATTTTATACGCTACACTGGTATTGCTAACATTTTATTCATTTTCTCAGAACTTACAATTCTCGTCATGTCGAGATAAAATAGTAGGTTATGAGCAAGAGGGAATATATGGAGATACAGAACAGTTCAGATTGGCATTATCATATTGTGACTCAAAGTAAAATCAGAGCAATCATTTTTAATGCTCGATCTCAATAATTAAGACATTTGGCTACTTACAATCTCCGAATACTTAAAAATTGTTTATATTTAAGTTCTGGCTTTCATTCTTTATCTTGTCAATCGGAAAAGGAGATAACTTGCAATGAGTGAAAGCACAATCAGTAAGCTAGAGGAACTAAAGACACAAACACAGAACCTGGGAAAATCATATCGCGAATTATTTCCTAAAGTAGACCCCGCTTTTGTTTACGATTTAATTTTACGACTCTCGGAGAACTCTGACGATAACACACCAATTTATACTGTAGAAGTTTTCACCAAAGAGGGAACAAACCCTGAAAAATCGAAAGAACGAATTTTACAAACTACTGGAACTGTTCCTGCAATATATGATAACGGGACTCACTATGTTTCGACACAGCGCATGACCTTGGAGATGCTTAAGAAACTAAACGATATTGACTATGTCCTCGAAGTAATGGGTGACTATACTGGTGGGGCTAGCTCGATTGGACCACAGCATGATAAAGGAGACTGGAAACGAATTAAAGACAGGTCGCAGTAAAAGTTCAGACAAGAGAACATTCATGATAGGTATTTAAGCCAAGATATTTATTTAAATTCAATCTATTAGCCAAGCCGTAAATAGCCTGACTCTTTCTGAATTAATGGTCAATATTACTGTGATTTAGCATATTTAAATCGTTACCTGATGTAATACATTCATTTAATTAGTAACAAACTGATCCATTCACGACTCACAACTGTTCGAAATGAATCCGTAAAGCTTAAAGAAAACAAAAAAACTAGAACGGTTGAGGTAAGATCAAATAAAACCATGCTATTTAATATTTGAACATGTCTAATCCGGTACATATTATAATAAAGGGTTTCAAAAATAAACGCCCGATAAAAGTCAGTTGAGCCCTTTGGAAAAATCGAGTTAATTAATGCATGGGCCGAATTGTTAATAATACGAATCCCGATGGACCTGGACTCAATGCTTTGAGTTTCATTAGAATAGATTTGGTTCCTCTTTTAGACAAATTTGTTCTTCATCCCTGCGGTTTGATCTTTCTATAACAATAAAGAAGGAAATCTTATGGTATTTTTAATACGATTTGAATTAGCATACCTTGACATTAGTGGTAACATACTATAGAACCCGTCTACTGAATGGGACCAAGTAGATATAAATCCGAATCTAATATGAGTGTGGATGAGTCATAGTTGTTTCTTTTCGAATTCAAACTACAAAGTTTTCCATGAAATCATTTGTTCTCTATTTTCTGAAGGTGTATTTATAGACGAATGATAAATGATTCCACTGAACGGCCATTTACAGGCAGAGATCAAATTGAGTGTCAGTTTAATAATTAATAGCAAAATATTTAGATGTCGTCTAGTTGTTCCGACTTTTATTGATGCGTAACGATTAAATTTGCAAAGTCTTTCAATTTAGAAATGAAAAAAGTCTTAATTTTCGCCTTGCTCGTAGGTGCATCTTTACCTTTTCTTGTCCTTCACAGTTATGGTCAGAATACCACTGGAAGTACATTCCATAAAGACGTTGACTCGAGCCCGATAGAAGCTGTTATTCTAATAAATGAAGATCAGAATAATACAGCATTTTTCGAACCCAATAGTATTACAATTCGAGCTGGTGGTGAAATATTGATTGCAAACAACTCCACATCAGACCATTCCGTTACCAGCGGATCTGGTCCAGATGACGCGATGTCTGGAAAATTCTTTAATACCGACACCATCAAACCAAGAGGATTCGTGGAATACGCTGCCGAGAATCTAGTACCTGGTAACTACTCCTTTTACTCTGCAACAGATCCAAAAATTAAGGGCCAGCTACAAGTAATTCCTTAAAGACAAACTATGTAACTGATTTAGCTCAAACTTGTTAATTCGATTCCAATAGGATCATTAAAAAAAATACGATTATCTTATTATCATGACAGGGCATGATGAATGATGAATGACTTTACTTGATACGCTACCTAGAACTAATTCTATAAACTTTCCCATCCCTCGACTTACCATAATTATGATACCATACTTCTTTTTCTCGCAAAAATCCAATATTGTTGAGCCAGCATTTCCCTGAAGGAGTTTAGTATTTATTGATAATCCCTTTCTTGTAGCTATGCCTGAACATTTCGATAGTATAAGTTGGCTTTGTTTTTTGTAGGCATCTAGTAGCTCTCTTAACACTTTTTCTGATTGAATGTGCAAAACTGGAATATCTTCCATAACATGAACTGCAGTAACCTTTGCCCCTATTTTTTCTGAAAGTAATAGTGCTGTGTCTAGTGCTCTATGGGAATTATCGGAACCATCAACAGGTACCAGTACTTTTGAGAACAATGAATATCATTAATTTGTTAGTACTTATTATACTCGTATGCTGGCACTGATTAAAACACTAAATACATGTGGGCATAATCAAATTATTCTAGAGCTAGCATATTAAAGGATTGACAAAAAAATTATGGTTTAGTAACGGTAAGAGTTTGCTTCAACGACGGCTTGTGGTATTCCCTTCTTTAGGTCATCAAAGCTCATTACGGGGTGCAACTCTACGTGAGCACCCATTCCACTAAACAGAGGTTCAAGCAAAACTGGTATCCGGTCTGTACTCTCTATATCAACAATAAAGGAAGCCACTCTGTTGCCATCCGCTTCAAAGAAATATGTAGCTTCAGCCCTGACTTTGATTATATATTCTTCAAGTTTTCTCAAAAAGTTTGGGTCCTGTACCATTTTGTTTCCGTCTTCCGTAGGAATCTTTGCAAGTATTAAGAATCTCATTCTTCAAGAGAGACATGTTCATTATATTTATGGATATTGCTACATTGGCTACAGTTGAAGAGATACAAAGATTAGTGGAAGCCGAATAGTATCTTTAGAGCAAAATTCTGAATGAAATTTAATAATGATAAGGAAGGAAAAAGTAAACAGTCCGATCCCATTAAACTAGGACTACGTCCAAATATTCGGCAGTTTCTAATTCTCGTTTTAGTTAATGCTTTTGTCGGAGCAATGATTGGATTAGAACAAACTGTTATTCCACTTATAGGTAAAAACGAATTTGGAATTGAATCAAGTGCAATAATAGTTTCATTCATAGCTAGTTTCGGAGCGATTAAGGCTGTTTTAAATCTATCCTGGAATGATTATCCAGGGCATTGGAGTTTGGGTGGTGTTATTCATGAATTTCTATTGGGGTTGGATTGCAGGAATGTCTTTACTCGGAATAGGAACTGTCCTGGGTTATCCTACTTTGCTTGCTGCAATAAGCGATGTGGCGAATCCAAGATGGAGAGCAACATCATTAGGTGTTTATAGATTTTGGCGAGACTTAGGTTTTGTATTTGGGGCAATTGGAATTGGATTTCTTGCAGATCTATTTGGATTAAACGCTGCGATTCATCTAGTGACATTCCTTGCAATAGCATCAGGAATTTTTGTCCTTGCAATTATGAAAGAAAAGAGTAGGCTAAGATGATGCGACCAATTCAAGCCGTTAAGACATGAATAAGAAAAATATTATACCATTACCCTGAACCCCTTTATATGCGAGACTCAAATCCCTGGAGTCCTTTAAATGATATAATTCCAATAGCGTTAGTGTTCACCAAATGAGTAGAATCCACATGAAAAATCAGACTAGTCCCTTCCGACGCACTATATTTTGAGCACAATTTTCAGTATTCGACTGATGTGACGGAAAGTTCTCTGTATAAAGAAACTAGAGATTTCTTATTGCGACCCTTCTGAAAACTCAGGTTAAGTTAGTTCCTTGTTCGATTTCGACTAATCGAAGTAGTATAAAACTTATATTTTTACTTTCATATTTAACTAGGATGGTAACGGTTCAAAAGATAGTATTTAGAATCCGGACGGCGGATATTGAAGATGCAGGAACAGACGGAGAAGTATACGTTGGTTTTTGCGGCAGAGAGTTCCACGTAGGCACATCATATGAAGATTTTGAGCGTGGTGTGGAACGGACTTACTCGGCGGGTATGAGTGCAGTAGCAGGTGAAGTAAACGTAAACAATCCCACATTGAATGATCCTAGAGCCTTTCCTCCGCTAGATTCAGAAGATATTAGCCTTTACCCTGTCTATGTTCGTTTCGAACCTGTGGGTAGGTATGATCACTGGTGTCTACAATATATTTCTGTAAGTGCAGCAGGCGTTAAATACGAAGCACTTGAACC
>JAATVN010000198.1 GCA_014523595.1 Nitrososphaerales archaeon TH5888
AGAGTCTGAATGTAATTTCAGATTTAGGAGTTTTCTTTCTCATGTTGCTAGCAGGTTTACAGATGGACCCTAGAGAAATAAGAAAGGCCGGGCTCCGTGGGGGAATTTTGGCAGTAATAGCGTTTTCATTACCTTATGTAGGCGGTTTTGGGATAGCCACTCTTTTTGGTCTTGGAATAGTTCAATCGATGTTCGTTGGATTATTATTATCTATAACTGCTGTTCCAGTCTCCACAATTGTTCTAATGCAATTCGGAATATTGGAAACTAAGCTAGGTAATACTGTTATTACGGCGGCTGTAATCAACGATATTTTTTCCCTTGTAGTCTTATCAATTGTGTTACAACTTCACGGAGCCAATGGTGCCGAAGTGAATATCATGGAGACGACAATAAATTCTGTAATTAAGATCTTGTTATTTATCGGTGGAATATTTCTTGTCGATATATTATTTAGAAAAGCAAACGTCTGGCTTCAACGCCGAGGAACTTACTTTTTTGAAAAACTACATACAAAGGAAGCTGCGTTTGGCATATTATTAATCTCCACTATTCTGGTATCTGTTATAGCGCAAGTAGTAATAGGTTTACATTTTATAATAGGTACTTTTTTTTCAGGGCTTATTGTATACAAAGAAATTATCAGGAAAGAAAACTTTGAACGAGTCTATGGAATAATTTCTGCAATATCATTTGGATTTTTTGCTCCCATATTTTTTGCCGTAATAGGAATCAATATTAACATGGATTCAATCGTAAACAACCTTCCTTTTTTCATTGTTCTGGCAATAGTAGCTGTCATTACTAAAGTAGGTGGAGGTTATATTGGTTCAAGGTTAACTAAATTCTCTAAGGACGAGTGCTGGGCTATTGCTTTTCTTATGAACGGAAGAGGAATGGTGGAATTAGTTATAGCCTCGATAGGGTATTCCTCTGGTATTATTGATTCAACTATATTCTCCATTACAGTAACAATTGGATGGGCTACAACAATCTTGGCACCTATACTTTCAAGACCCTATGTCATGAAAATTAAATCTCAAACAACAAACAAACCTAGTCTATGATTTCGAAGCTTGTTGGTTACTACTTTCGTCAGACAATCCTATCCATCCATATCCTTTGACTTCTAATTCTTCGGAGAGCTCTTTTCCTCCAGATTTGATAATCTGTCCTTTTGCCATTACATGCACTTTGTCAAGTTTTGACAAATACCTTAGAATTCTTGCGTAGTGGGTGATGATCAATAATCCCGCTCCTGTCGATATCAGTATGTTTATTGCTTCTGCAACAGCTTGGATTGCATCAATATCCAAACCAGAATCCGGTTCGTCAAGAATGGCGATTATGGGTTTGAGTACAAGCATCTGCATAACTTCAGATCTTTTTTTCTCCCCGCCAGAGAAGCCTTCATTGAGATATCTACTCAAAAATGTTGTATCAAGACCAACATTATCTAGATTTTTTTTCAGATACTCATGAAATTCCTTTACCGTTAAAAATACCTCTCTATCTTTCTGTTTCCCACTCAGACTTTTGTTTAGAATGTTGTAAGCGTTCCTCAAAAAATGACTATAACCCACTCCTGGAATCTCTGTAGGGTATTGAAAACCTAAGAAGAGGCCTCTCTTAGCTCTTTCCTCCGTAGTCAAATCAAGAATGTTTTCGCCGTCTACAAGTATAGTTCCTGATGTAACGGTATATTTTGGATGACCCATTATCACATTTGCAAGAGTGCTTTTTCCAGAGCCGTTTGGACCCATTATAGCATGAACCTGACCTCTGTCCATTCCAAAGCAGAGAGAATTGAGAATTTGTTTACCATCAATATTGGCTGACAGGTTATTTATATCTAAAAAAGCCACAAATCTCTTGTTTTTCAAACATAATATAAATATTGAGTTACTTTATTCAAAATTTAAATTATTCATCTTATATTTTATACCAATTTGTCAAGGGGTTTGTTCATAGGTAGGTTTCAACCGTTCCATTTGGGCCATATTGCCGCAATCAAATTCGCATTCACAAATGTAGATGAACTGATAATTGTCATTGGTAGTTCTCAGGCAAGTTATGATCCACAAAATCCATTTACTGCAGGAGAGAGACTATCTATGATAAAAGATTCGCTGAATGCAGATACCATGATAGATTGCAAAAAGACCCTGATAGTTCCCGTTCCTGATACAAACGTCCATTCTACATGGACTCATACTGTTGATATGTTAGTCCCCAAATATGATGTTGTTTTTACAAATAATGCATTTACAGGTTACCTTTTCATACAAAGAAATATCACCGTGACAGAACCAAAACTACTAAATCGCGATGATCTTTCAGGCACCGAAATTAGAAGGAGAATGTTGAAAAAAATTAAATGGACCCACCTTGTTACTGAACAAACACAAATAGTAATCCAAAAAATTAATGGAGTTGAACGTGTAAAAAAATTAGCAAGATTGTCACATCATCATAAGATCTGAGTTTCAAATATCAACGAATTATTTCGATTCATCTACTCTAATCTAAAGAAACTCAATTATGGATATTAATAAATAATTCAAAAACGACAACAAAATAATTGAAAGTGCATTCACTATCAAAGAGAGAAGTACATGAAATCACAGATCAGATTAGTAAATCTTGGCCAACTAATTCCATTAGTGCCATTAAGGATCTACAAGCTTACGTTATAGATGGAAATAAGCGGCTCCTTGTGGGAAACAATCTAGTTGCAATACAATTGGCACCTGACCTTGTAATTCCACATCTAACGCAACATGATCTATTGAACCACTTTGCATCAGTACAGGTCGACATGAATGCAGTGAAACATGTTTGTAACGGCGCAAATATCATGAGGCCGGGCATTACGGATTTTACTACTTTCAAGGAATCCGAGATAGTACTGGTAAAAGATCAAACCCACAAGAAGGAACTTGCAGTATGTATATCGCTAGTTGATGATGTGAACGGAAGGAAAATGGAAAGGGGAGTTGTTTTGAACAATATACACCATATCGGGGATGTATACTGGGAAACGAAAAAAACCATCAGGACATAATACTGTTGGCGATTTCATAAAATTGGTGATTTTGAAAATTAATCTTTCAAATCATAGATTGATAGATTCTTGTTCAATTCCCTTTTTTGTTATCGTCAAGATATCAATACCATCACCACTTGCTGAATCTCTCTGTACTGACGACTTTATTGCCTTGATAGCAAGTTTCTTGGATGCATCTTCTGACATGTTTTTCTTGTATTCTGAATCTATGAGTCCCAACGCTAATTCTGCTCCAGTACCTACTGATGCATAGTTGTCAGGAAGAAGTGAACCTAATGGATCTAGTGTATAAATTTCAGGTGTAGTCTGTACGCCTCCAACAATTACTTGGGTCAGTAATGGAAAGTACCTTCTTTCGAACATTATGACTGACATTAATTTAGCGACAGAGTTTGTAGCCATCTCCCTCCTTGTTTCTAATTTTCTAATCTTTGCAAGTGCTCCTACTTGTCTTGTCAGTACTTGCATATCAGCAACCATACCTGCGCATGCACTTGCAATTTGATCTGTTATTGGAAATATTTTCCTCGTATTCTTATTTACAACAAAATTTCCATACGAAATACGTTTTTCAGCAGCAAGAGTAATGCCGTCTTGATAAGTCATACCTATAGCGGTAGCACCTGGCATAAATTGAAAGGCCATATGATTGGTTAGTAGTGAATGTAGTTAGATTTAGTCGTTTCGTCGATTTTTAGACTAGGTAGCTGCAATAGATCAAGGAGATTTTGTTATGAATGTGTCGTGAATCCTAATTGCCTCAGAAACCAGCCTGTTTTGCAATTCCAATGCATCCTTTCCTTCTGGATGTCTTGACTCAGCTACAGCTTGTGCTACTATATTCATGATGTGCCTCAAAAGGAATTCATCTCCTCGTGATGATTCCGCCTTATATGTTGGATTTGCCTTGTTCACAAATACTACATTTTCGTTTATGAAGCTATATCTTGAATCAGTTTCATCTTCGTAGGGAATGATCTTGTATCCAACTTTTTTTAATGCAAAAGTTTTCTTAATTAGTGGTTTTCTTATCTGAGTTGTAACCGTTACATTTTCGTAGTTTTCGCTATCTGTGCTTTGTCCACTGTATAGGTAATTTGGCACTGTATTATCACCACCTCCCAAGGTCTGCTGACTCCTCTCTTTTTCACTTACTGTGTCTCTTGATCGTTTGATTTCGTTCTTGGTAATGTCTTTGTATTCATCATCTATTGATTTATCAAACAAATTATCCTCCGCAGGAATGGATGATGATTTAGTACTAGGTTTTGATACCATTTTCTTCGTTTCAACTATTTCGAATCCTTCTATTTCTTCATAGGGCTCGAGGGTTTCAATTACGGCCTGACCAAGAACTTTATCTATCTGTTTGTAAATTTTTGACTCTTCACGAGTGACAAGAACATCTTCGTAGAGAGTAAGACTAGGTATGACCGTATCGACTATGAACTTTTTCATAAGGTTTGAAAACTTCTCAAATTCCTTATCTTCTATTATAGCAGATTTATCAGCGAATCTAGATGTTAATGAATCGCATCTTACAAATCCAGTCACCCTGGGTATTTTGGAATCAAATCCGAATAAGGTCCTCATAACTATATGACCGCCTACCATTACTGCGATTCCTCGCTCATCTTCCGTTAGTGGTCTACGAGCTACAGTTATTTCACCGACGATGTTTCCCTTGTCAAGGCCTAATGGTATTCTGTGACCCTGTATTTCCGGAACCCCTATCAATTCAGCCTCAGAAAAACTCCATTCTTTAAATTTTGCTGATTTTTTTATGTAAACTTCAAAAAGTGGATGCCTGAGTACTGCCAATTTTCTAATTTCCTTTATTAGTCTTAATTCATCAACAAATGATTTGGGATCACTAACAATTATTTCTGTTCCATCTCTTGATAGGCGTGTTTCCCTGATCTCGTGCAAATTAGACTTGCCGGTAAATAGTGCATCTAGTGATTTTGTATCGATTAAAAATGATTTATGATAGTTACCCTTTCGAGTTCTAATTTTCATTTTTTCAAATGATGTAAGAAAAGAAAGTCTACCTGTTCCATATCTACCTGTTCTAACCCGTTTTAACTTCGGTGAAATAGAATCAACTTTCTTATGGGGCGAACCTAGAAGCAAGAATTTCTGAATCTCACTTTCATCCATTCCGGCATTATCCTCAATTGAAATTGAGTTATCCCTAAGAATAGTTATTAGAACCCTTGTTGCGTCCTCGTCAAAGGCATTTTCAATCAACTCTTTTATGACATCAGCAGGAGAAACCCATGTCTTTGTAGCAAATTCCTTGAAGAAAGATGGATGCACCTTTAGAGCAATTGTCATAGTCACTATGTTTCAATCTCTCACCTTTATTTATTACTCGTTTGTATTTTTATCAATCTCATAATAGCCATAGCCATTTTTGTCATGACAAAAACTAATTGTTAAAACGAAGTCACAGAAATACTTCGCAATAGTTTTTCATGATGTCAAGATTATTCTACATGTTGAGCAAACTATTCCCAGATGGCAAAAATTCACCTATGCCAAGTAGCAGATGAGGTTTCGGCGCACTGGGTGTCGTTGTCAACCAAATCATGACAGCAGGTACTGCCGCACATGCAACTATTGTCAATATAATGAGCCACACCGCAGTCGATTTCTCAGCCATAGCATACGGATTTAAGAGAAGATATATAAATTTTCAAACCGGGTTACTTGTATAGGATTATAAGTCACCACATAGGCTTCACATTCTTGCTGAATGAAGTTATTAGAATACCAGGGAAAAGAATTATTTACAGAGTATGATATTGCTGTTCCAAAATCATATCTTGTCAGAAACCAATCTGAATTGAGTCAGATTGAGGACAAACTAAAATTCCCTGTGGTACTTAAATCTCAATTAACTGTTGGTGGTAGAGGAAAGGCTGGTGCAATACTGAAATGTATGAAAATGAAAGAACTAGCGCCGAAGTTTACAGAATTAATGAATAAAGAGGTAAAAGGAGAACTTCCAAAAGTAATCTTAATTGAAGAAGCTGTAGACATAGATAAAGAGCTTTATTTTTCCTTGTTCCTGAACAGAGGAAAAAGGACCTATTCATTAATTTCGTCCTCTCAAGGTGGAATGGATATTGAAAGTGTTGAAAATAAAGTAATTCAGGACATTTCTATTACTGGGTTAACACAATCAAATGCAGAAAGTATTGCGAAAAATTTGGGTCTTAATGGTGTAACTGCTGAGTCATTTTCAAATGTTGTGATAAAGCTGGCAAAGCTCGTTAGAGAAAAGGAGGCAGAATTGGCAGAGATCAATCCTCTAGCCATACTAAAAGGTGGAACTTGTTTGGCACTGGACGCTAAAATTATCATTGATGATAATTCATTATTCAGACATCCTGAATTAAGAAAGTATGTCCAAATCTCCGAGTTACAGGAGCAGGCGGAAAAAAGTGGTTTTTCTTTCGTTGAGCTGGATGGAAACATTGCAATAATAGGTAATGGTGCTGGACTTGTCATGTCAACACTGGACATCGTAAATGATGCCGGTGGAAAGCCCGGTGCTTTTTTGGATTTTGGTGGAAGAGCTACAACAGAAACAATTTACAAGGCATTAGAAGTCATAAGTAAATTATCAAAAATAAAGGCCATTTTGGTAAATTTATTCGGCGGTATTGTTAGAACGGACTTGGTGGCTCAAGCTATACTCAATGCTTATGAAGATGGTATGATTAGTGTTCCCATTTATGCCAGAATCTCAGGGGCAGAA
>JAATVN010000199.1 GCA_014523595.1 Nitrososphaerales archaeon TH5888
TTAGAAATCTTTGGTAACGATAATGTAGAATTAATGCCCGGGATTAGTTCTATTCAAGTTGCGGCTGCAAAGGCAAAAATTCCATTGGATAAGGCGATAATATTGAGTTTTCATGTTACTGAGAATATTGAAGACAAGAAGCGTGAATTAGTTAAAGCAATTCAAGAGAAGAAAAGTGTGATTTTAGTACCAAGGCCGTGGAATAATAATGCAGAAAAAAATTTCATGCAATCAGAAATAGCATTGTATCTCAAAAAAGAGGGAGTAGATACTTCAAACTTAATAGTTTGGGTATTTGAATTTTTGACCACTGCGGATGAAAGGGTGTTTAAAGGCATGCTGAATGAACTAGAAAAAATGGATTTTAGTCCAATGTCTGTAATGGTGGTTGATCAGGTTAGACGTAAAACATATTTGGAATTTGTATGAGATTACTTTTGTTTTTGCTTTCATGCACTATTGTACAAAATCCACGCCTCCAGATTGTTTTATTAGATTCCATTCAATAATTGCACTAAAAAATAGAATTATTGCAACGATGCCAATTTCTATGCCGGTATGAATAAGATGTTCTTTAATGTTTGTTCTTTTCAAAATGTGAATTAACAATAAATAACTTCTGGAGATAGCTATCCCATATGAAATGAGCTCCATCATTCCAAATATTGTCAAAAAAACAAGTAATGGTGGTATCTGGATTGGTAAATCTTGTGTTATTATCATGAAAATATTACCGGTGCTAAATCCTGAAAAGAGACCAAACACAATTCCGATCCCTGGAATAAACATTAAGATGGAGATTAGAAAGTTATTGGCGAATATGCCTATATTATCAATATTTTTGATTTTGTTTTGAAATTGTTCTTTTAAGAGCTCTGATATAGATTTCTCAAAACTGACCGATGTGCCAATAGTAAAGAAAATTAAGAATACTAAAATACCAACCATAAGGTAGAGAATTCGTTTTTTGAAGTTGTATTTGTACATGTATTCCAACCACAGCGCTTGCTTTTTAATAATCATGGATAAAACAAAACATTTTTAGCATTTATGATTGTTCTGTTCAATAATTAAACTTGGATTCAATATCTATTGCATTGATTTATGCGATAAATAAGGGATATCAAGTTCATCCTGATGCTTTTGCCTTTCTCAAATCACTCGATTGTGATGTTGAAAAAATAATCAAGACAATAGTTGATGCTAAAAATAAGTTCAAGAAAAAGTCTCCAATTTTAATCGATGATATAAAAAATGTGATTTCTAGTGACGTGAATGGCCAAATTGATGAACCTGTCATAACTAACTCTATCACAGATAGCAATGATGAGAATTACAAGATTATCTTTGATCCTACATATAAGATAAACTCCGAAAATGATAAGGATTTTTTTAAACTATTTGACAGCCGTTATCGAAAAACTTTGAAAATATTGTCAATCCGTTCAGAAAGCAGGCAAATAAGGAAAATAAAACATATTAAAGATCTTCGGAATAAATCCAGATTTAGTTCTCTAGATAACGAGAATGAGCGGGGAAAATTTATTGATTCTGCTTTTGTCGCAGGTTTGATAATGTCTAAGAGAAATAGAAAAAATGATGTAGAGTTGGTGATTGATGATACAACTGGCAGTATTCCCGTAGTTTGTAAAACACGGGATTTGATTAATGAAGCTTCATCACTTGTTTTGGATCAAATGTTAATGCTAGAAATTTCGCTCAGTAAAAGAAATTCAAACGATTTTGTCATAAAGGATATCATTTTCCCTGATATTCCGGAGCATGTTGCAGCCAAATCAGGTACAGAGTCTTATGTAGCTCTCATTTCAGATTTGCATGTAGGCAGTAAATATTTCATGGAGAATGAGTTCAATGATTTTATAAGTTGGTTATCATCAGATGACGAGATTGTAAGCAAAATCAAGTTTGTTTGTATAGCAGGAGATATAGTTGATGGAATAGGAATTTATCCCAATCAGGATAAAGAATTGATCGATATAAATATAAACAAACAAATGTCATATGCAGCAGCTTTACTACAAAAAATCCCAAAACGGATGCATGTTTTTCTGATTCCTGGAAATCACGATCCTGGTAGGAGAGCTTTGCCACAAACTGCTTTAACAGACTTGCGTGATTTTCAACCCTTGGAAAATTTCAGTATTATTGGCAATCCCTCAATTGTTGAATTAAACAAAGTCAAATTATTGATGTTCCATGGTCAGAGTTTGGATGATGTAATTGCCACAGTACCTGGATTGAGCTATTCAAAACCTGTGGAAGCTATGAAAATTTTGTTAAAATCTAGACATCTGTCACCAATCTATGGTAATCGCACACCAATTGCTCCTGAATCAGAAGACATGTTGGTGATGGACGATGTACCCGATATTTTTCACGCCGGGCATGTACATACTACTGAAGTGGGTAGATACAAAGGTACATTAATAGTAAATTCTGGAGCATGGCAAAAGCAGACAAAATTTCAACAAACTATGGGTATCAATCCAACTCCTGGAATATGCATATTGGTTGATCTAGGAAGGCTTCAATCTTTTAAGAAAGATTTCAATTACTGATGTTGTCTATGAAAGGCGACAAAACTGGATCGTTTTTAATAGCTTGTTTTACAGACGAGATATGAATATGCAGTTTTATTCTTTGAGTCCTGCCATATCGGCCTTGGTTGACTATATTAGTTGTTATTAATCCTAGTTGATCCAGTTCTCCTACAATTTGTGTCATTCTTCTCTGTGTTAGGGGTTCTTGTTGAATTTTTGAGCAAAAATGTTGATAGATTGTATAAATTTCCCCTGTGCTTCCATTCTTAGATTTTATTATTGAAAGTATTACTAGTTTGGTGTGCAGAGTTGAATTCCTCAAAATCTCGTAGTTTGTGTCGCTGTCAATTTTTTGTTGTGCGCTTCTTATATGATCTTCGCTTATCTTCAATGTCATGGACCTTTCTGCGATTTCTGCAGCCACCCTCAAAAGATCTATGGCCTTTCGGGCATCACCTGTTTCTCTACCAGCAATTGCAGCACACAGATTAATTACACCAATAGGAATAACGTTATCATAAAAGGCAAGTTTACATCTGTCAACTAGAATTTGCTTTAATTGTTCAATTGTGTATGGATTAAAAACTAGTTCCTCTTCACTTAGGCTGCTCTTAACTCGTGGATCCAATTTATCCTTGAATGTTAAGCTATTTGAAATACCGATCAAACTAATGAACTGATCTGAAGAAATCCTTTCATTAGCTCTTGTAAAGTTATACAGGATGTCGTCGCCTTTTCTATTAACAAGCGAATCTATTTCATCTATGACAAGTACAACTTTGATGGATCTTTGTCTTATGAAATCAAGAATTCTATCAGTAGCTTCACTCATGGATAGGCCTGTAAAGTAAACTTGCATTTTTCTTTCTTCTTTATTGATACCCAGTAACTCTGCAATTTCATACAGGATTTTGTATGGTGTGTTTGAATTTTTTGCATTAATGAAGGGAACTCTTAGATTTATGTCCAATTCATTGGTCTTTTTATAAAGGTGTTCGATAACGTTTTTTACGACTGCTGTCTTTCCGGTTCCCGGTTTTCCAAAAATTAACAAATTAGACGGACGGCCTTTTTTTAATATAACAGATAATGATTGCGCGATCGCCGTGCTTTCCTTAGTCCTGAATAATAGCTTATCAGGTACATAGTCAATAGTTAAGACTTGCCTATTTTTGATTATGTTTTTATTTTTAATCGCGCTATCAAAAATAGTGTTTAAGATGTCATCATCCAAATATACACACCCCTGACACCCCTCTTTTTCTCCTGTATCTCAATATAATAAACTCATTTAGTAAGTGGGATGTATATAAAATAAAAACTCCCAAATCAATTTTTTTTTATTTGTTTGTTAATTATTGTGCTTTGTAGATAGATGATGAATGAACCGAAACTTCAATCAGAAATGTAGGGGTGGAAGTAACTATTGTTTAGCAATGTTAACTTGAAAGAATGAAAAGTCTCTAAAATAACCCCTTTATTTCCATTGGAGGCTTGTTAACAGAAATCAACAATGTTAAGAATCTGATATAACCCCTTTATTTCCACTGGAAAATTTTTAGATAAAGAAACCACAAAATTGATAACTACAATAAAAAAGTGGGTTCGAAATAAAGCATGAATAATTAGTTAACAAAAGCTGAGCTCTTGGTTAACTTGTTAACCACTTCAATTGTTAAGTGTGATGTGATATCAAATCACGATCTGTCAACTGCGAGAAAGAAAATTAGAATTGAATTGGAAGATGAAAATGGAGAAAAATATAATCTAACTCTACAAGGCACTTTATCAAAAGAAAAAATAAAGAATGTCATTGAATTTGTACAATTATTTGATAAGAACTCCATTGACAGCAGCTTCGAACATAGAGAAACTGACACAAGACTGGGTTCCAAATTATGGAATTTGATTATTGAGAACTTCAAGTACCACACATTTACCTCCTCCGATATACTAAGAATTTATCAGGATCTTTACTACGAATCCATTCAATTAAGCGTGA
Source organism: Nitrososphaerales archaeon TH5888 (assembly GCA_014523595.1). Classification (GTDB taxonomy): domain Archaea; phylum Thermoproteota; class Nitrososphaeria; order Nitrososphaerales; family Nitrososphaeraceae; genus TA-21. The sequence goes on from JAATVN010000199.1 coordinate 4,564, forward strand.
TCTCTATCTATTTGTCTAGATTTTATTTGAAGAAACAACTAAGTAGGTCAAAAAATGGCAAACAGTGGGTATACACACTTGTTAAAGAGAACCTAAATCATTATAAAGAAAATTATGAGAAATCTAGTCACTCAAATTTGCTGTCCGTTCCAACAGTTTACGACCTTCATTTGTGATTTTGTATTTGAAAGGTCTTGTACTCCCATCTCTCATGACTATGTTTTCAGAATATAATTTTTTTAACAATCGAGATGTATGCTCACGTGACTTGTTAATTTTTCTCTGAATCTCTCTAGACGTTAGTGGTACTTCAAGCATCCTAAGGATAGAATCCACAGTATTAAGTCGCAAGGTTTCATCCTCATTTACATCACTGTTCTTTTCAGTGACAATCACATCCTTCGTGACAGGAGTCATACTATGTGACATATCTTTATGTGACCTATTATATGCCATATCACTTATAGCAACAAATTCCTCCTGCTTGGTTCTAATGTTTACCGGTTTTATTTTCATTTCAATCATATCCAGTTTAGTTCGTAAATCTGAAATAATCTCGTTATATTCATCAAATTTATGAAAATATCCCTCAATCAACATGTCTTTAAATTTATGATTCTCCTTTTCTCGTTCTCTCGTTTCTCTGAAAAATCCAAAATAGAAAAAGACCACAAATGATAGTATGAAAAGTGTGATTGAAATCAAGACGTCTGATAATGAATATTGCAAGGTAAAATCAAACATATTCATGTGATATCATGTGATTTAGCGAGACATATTTATTAAAATTTTTCTATATCAAGACCAGCTTACTAATCACATTATTAATCAAAGAAATCACATTATCCAATGTGGTAGCATCTATTTCATCACTTGGCCTATTTAACATCACATTCAATTGATTATTCAATTGATCCAGCACAGAAAATGTTTTAGTATCGACAACACCGAGCAGCCGCAATAACAACAATGTATAAACGACCTTCCTTGTCTTTGTCCTACACTGTCCTAATTGTCGATAATACGCACCGGAAGTCATGTTTTTACTCGGTTTCGACTTCAATACTTTATTATAAATAATTGATGTTTGTTTCTTTGTAAATATAGAATTTGCAATAAAATGATTCAAAAACATCGTATAACTCAAATTCCTGTTTTCCATTTACTATACAAACTTGTATAGTACGATATTCTAATTAACTTTTTTATTCAAATAACCACTAAATACTTTCTAAATCTCTAATGAGATTATTATTATACGAGTAATTACTTTGAGAAATGATGGAAATACTAAGCACCGAAAAATACATTTTGAACGAAATCAAGAAACAAAAAACCTTATGCTTTCCACTTATAGATTCTGAAAAAACCTCCAAGACCATAGAATTGGCAAAAAAATTAGAGCAGCTTGGAGCCTCAGCAATATTAGTCGGTGGTTCATCCACATCGGATCAAATTGAATTATCTAAATTTGTGACAGAATTAAAGAACAATGTCAAGATTCCAATTATTTTATTTCCAGGAAATATCACAGGAATATCACCAGCTGCGGATGCAATTTTGTTCAATTCATTACTTAATTCTGAAAATCCTTACTACATAACAGGCGCACAGGCACAA
>JAATVN010000200.1 GCA_014523595.1 Nitrososphaerales archaeon TH5888
AATTTCATTGGATTGTGAAATGATAAGTTCTATCAATCTAGGGTCCTTACCCGTATCTGAAGATATTTTATTAGATTCTTCAGAAGGAACTATTTTTGATAAATCAGTAATTTTACCTTCTGCCTTCGATATGATTTTGTGAGTTATAACAACAACATCGTTCTCTCTTAAGGACTCTTTTTTTTCGCTAATTGACTTTATGATAAGACCCGCAATATCATCCCCCATGCCTATGTCATCATGGATCAGAATAGGAATGATTTGTGTGTTAGAAAATTCGCCCATATTGAACAATCAAACTAAGGACAAATGATCTCATAACTGTGTCTCTATCGTCTTACCAAATTTCTTTTCCAATAGACTTAACAGGATTGAAAGGTCTCTGATTTCAATCGTTGCATCCGCCCTTTGTTTAACGATGTCAACTGGACAAAAACCGACAGTATATCCGGCTATATCAAATAATTTCAAGTCATTTGCTCCATCGACAACTACTACAATGTCTTCCTTTTTTATGCCCCATTCTTTGATGATAGTTTTTACTCTGAGTGATTTATCTGAATTAACATTAATTTTTACACCGTCGAGCTTCCCATCTTTGAAAATTAACTCATTTGAAAATATTTTATCCAAATACAACTCATCTTTGAGTTTATCTGTGATTATAGTAAAACCTCCTGAGATTGCAATCATTTTCCATCCCGCTTTCTTAAGCGAATAACAGAGCTTTCTTGCACCTGGCATTAATTGTAAATTATCAGCAATGTATTTGGCATCTTCAAATGAGGTTCCTCTTAGTGAGTTGACTCGCATCTTGAGTCCCTCTTCCCAATCGATTTCTCCCCTTATTCCCTGTTTTGTGATATCCCAGATTTCTTTTTCTTTCACTGGACCAAGTTCTTGAGCAAGAACTGGCAGGTACTCTGCATTGAGAAGAACGCCTTCTACATCAAAGATTATCAGCATTTTAACTGTAGGTCGAGAGAGTTACATCACAATATATTAAGTTTATTTAAGCTTTAACAACCAGGCATCCTGTTACACGATCTCATCTCGCATAATTTGAAAAAATTCGTTACTAATTGGCATTAGGTTCAAACCGGTTCTTAAGTTGTCTTAAGTTGGAATAAGGATGAACTCTTGTAACTACTTAACTATGCTAAAACTATCTAATATATTGCCGCCGTGAGAAATAAACTGCCCTGAGAGTGTATTACTATTGATAGTTAATTTGACAAAGCCGTAATCATTATCGTCTTGGAATTCTACACCTCCGTCACTTCTACTTCCTTTTATGTCATAATGCGATTCTCCCCCTGTTCCAGCTTGAATAAATACAGTAGGTTTGTCCGGTAGCTTTATGCGTTCATAATTATGATTATGTCCATAGATTACCAAATCCACACCATATTGATCAAAGAGTGGCTGTAGTCTACCCGCCAGTTCTTTTTCTTCGGGGTGATTCGACGGACTTGAGTACAGAGGATTATGCATTGCGACTATCTTCCATGGTTGTTTCGTATTCTTTAATTGATTCTCCAAGAATTGGGTGTTAGCTGAATACGATTCCTCTGTGTTAAGCAATATAATTCTAGATTGTCCTGCATCAAATGCATGTATCATAGAAGGTTGTCCGAATAATCTAGCATAAGAACTACTGTCATGATTTCCCTGCACACCCTTAAATGGAATACCTGCAGCCTTTAGAGTATCAACAACCGGTTCAAATTCTGACACACTTCCATACGAATAATCACCAAGCCCAAGTGCCAAGTTTATTTTGTTATTTATCATGAGATCTACCGTTTCTTCCCAGTTATCATTGCGAGCCGAACCCCAATCCCCTACTGCCCCTATATAATAATTTGATGATCCAAAAATTGAGACTATACTTATGGATATTTCGGTTATGCTAGCATAGGTATTCTGGGTATTTCCATTGACAGCTATTCTTATGTATCTTGCATTAGTATCAGCAATATCATATTTTTCCAAGTTCAATGTAGAACCGCTACTCTTGGAGCTAAATACATTTGAGAACTTTATTCCGTCATTGGACATCGATATAACAAAACTATTCTGCCTTTCATTTCCCCTATACCATGCAATATTGATGTCACAAATCTTGTTGCTAGTTCCTAAATCTAGCTGTATCCATGAACCCACACCGTTATTGGACCATCGGGTATCTAGATTATCATCAAGAACATTAGTACTAGGAAAACCAGTCTGACTACCAGAAGTTTTAGCATCTTGAATATAACTATCAACGCACTGAACTTGTGATTGACCCGAGGAGGGTACTTGTGCTCTGATCTCGGCGATACTTGCATAATTATTTTGCGAGTTACCATTAATAGTAATCTTGATGTATCTAGCAAGGTTGTCAGAAAATACATATTTTTCGTATGATAGTGATTTTCCACTACTTACCGTTGATAATACAGTTTTGTATGATTTTCCATCTTGAGAAGTTGAAACTACGAAATTATTTTGACGTTCATTTCCTTTATACCACGCAATTTCTAAACTACAAATGCTCTTGCTTGTTCCTAAATCTAGTTGTATAGATGAGCCTACACCATAATTCGACCAAATAGTGTTAAGATTATTATCAACTACATTTGAAGATGGAAATCCAATTTGGCTACTTGCTGCAGTTACCTGTGAGATCGGGCTTTTCACGCAAGATTCAGATAAGGCCTTGTAACCATAAATTTTAAATTCGCTGATACTAATCCAGTTGCTCTGGGTGTTCCCACTAACCATAACTCTAATGAATCTACCTGCCTTAGATTGAAGATTATAGTTCTGTTCAGTTAATGATGTACCGTCACTTTTCCCAGAATAAACATTAGTAAACATTTTACCATCTTTTGATATTGATATTACAAATGAATTTACGCGCTCATTTCCCCTATGCCAGTTAATTCCCACACCGCAGACTACGTTCTCTTGGCCTAAATCGATCTGTATCCATGACCCTAGACCCAAGTTAGACCATCGTGTATTAACATTCTGATCAATCGCACGGGATGGCGGATGAAAAGGATCAGCTCCGCTAGCCGTGATTCCATTGACTGGGAGTTTTGAACATGCATTAGACGAGCCAAATGGATCAGATTGTGCATATATATGAAAAGATTGAACAAGGGGACTCGTGAAAATAAGAACTAGGAATGTAATAAGAAAAATACCAAGTTTCAATTGATTGCTTCTCCATGTACTAAATGAAGCAAATTTAAGTAAATTAATCACGAATAATTGATTGGAATTTGATATAATTATATGCTATTCAATTTTTATTGACTGAATATTACATTTTTTCCATTTATACTAATCTAAATTTCTATCATGGTATACTAATAGTATTGAGGCATAACTACAGCACAGTATATGCGAAATGAATTGCTGTGTAAACTAGAATTATTATTACTTAGCTCGTGTTGGCCGAGCTATGTGAGTTAGGCAAATGAAACGTGCAAACAATTATGAGTACCATTTTCGATGGAAATTACCAGTAAGCACTCTCACCAGGTTCACTTGTCGTACTCTTTTTTTCAACAGTGAGATATTCTCTAATGCCTCCGAGATTCCTAAATATACCTTCAGGTGCAAATAATGCTGGGGCCCTTGTGGTTGGTAGGTCCACACAGCAATTTTCTTCAAATTTTCTTATATGATATTCAACAAATTCGATATTCTTGTTTTCCAAAATTTCTTTAGCAAGCCGGGAATTCTCTGTGTCATCAATCAACAGAACAGGTTTGCGAATAGCCACAACTCCAATATCTATATGGATGTATTTAATTTCAATTATCATATGGTGTGTTGCAATCAAGGTTTGACTAATTCGACCTAAAGCATAATGTCTACAAAAATTAGAAACAGGTCAATATCTTATTTTATTTTATTTTATTTATTGGATATACAATGCACAAGGAAGATAGTAGCTAATACCAAGCTCTCCAATTGTTTCATAGTTACTATCTTGTCAAGAATGAATTGCGCCCTTGAGTTCTCATAAATTTTACACTGTTAAAGAGACTTTGTAGAATCATGATTTAATGAATTAGAAATAAGTTGGCATGTAGCAGTAAAGAATTTAGAAGATAGATCCGAATTTAGAGTGTTGACTGCTATCCTAAATCTCAAGTTCCCTTTCGAACTCAAGGATGATCAGCGAATGGCTGTCAATGCGTGGTTAAATAATAATTTTAAGGGTTCAATAATCTACAGTACTGGAACTGGAAAAACTGAAATTGCATTTGAATGTGCACGGAGATTGGCAGAAATAAATGATAACAATGACGTTGCATTATCTCCTAAATCTGAAAGTTATAACAAACCAAACCAAGAATTTAGGATTTTATTTCTTGTACCAAGAATTGTTCTTATTGAGCAGAATGTGAATCGTCTAATTAGCTACAGCGTGTCAAGAGAATCCATTGGCACATTTTTTGGCGAACAGAAAGACATAAGGGAAATTACTATCGGGACTTATCAAAGCGTTATAAATCATTTAGACCTCATCAGAGATTCCGACATGCTAATTCTTGATGAAATACATTTGCTGAGTGAAACAGCCAAAGAATTTAGCAAAATATTTGATATAATAAAGGAAGATCCAACTAAACCGATATTGGGATTAACTGCTACCATAAATGAGAATGATCCACGCTATAACACAATAATTAGAACTTTACCCCCAGTTAAGAGATATATGATTAGAGATGCAGTATCAGACGGAAGATTGGCTAAACCACAAGTTGTTTCTATACCCGTGAGTTTTACGGAATCTGAAAAAAAAATCTATATCGAGACTACGAACAAGATATCTTTCTTATCACGGAAACTAGGAGCATTTGATCCAAAAAAAATTTCAATCTTCTTATTCAAAGGAGGGTATAACGCAAAATTAGCAAAATTGTGGTTTGAGAACGTTAGAAAAAGAAAAGAATTACTCAGCTCGGCGCAAAACAAGATGTTGTCTGCTGCAAATATAGTAAAAAATCATCCCTCAGAACCGATAATGATATTTAGTGAGACTATTGACTCAATAATGAAGTTAGAAAAAACATTAGAATCATGCGGAATAGCATCCAGATCTATCCATAATAAGATACCCGTTACTCAAAGAAAGAAAATCTTAGAAGATTGGGGGAAAGAGTACTTTCCGTTGCTATCTGTTCATACGCTTGAGATTGGATATGACATACCTGACGTCAGAATAGCAATAATAATTTCAAATAGCTCAAATTTTAATCAGGTAGCACAAAGAATTGGTAGAGTGATAAGAAAAACAAGCAAGAAAAACTACGCATTGATATACGTGATTTATATAAGAGATTCCAAAGACAGTAGTACTCTTAAAATGGTAAAGTCTACTATTGACTTTTCCGATAAAAATAACCAGCTAAAGTTGACATCATTTGGAACCTAATATAAGGTTCTATTTCGGAACAAAAATTACAAATCGAGTTAAGATATGTAAATTTATTTCAGCATATTTCTATGTCTTCTTTCACTAGTTAATGTTTCTGATGTACCACTGGATACAATCTCAATTAATCTTGCTTTTTTATTATTATTCTTTGGTCTCAATAGTCTGCCCAATCTTTGTATAAACTCTCTACTACTACCAGTCCCACTAACCAAAATGCCCAGTTGTGCATCAGGAACATCGATTCCTTCATCCAATACTTTTGAGGTAACAATTGCCTTATATCTACCGTCCTTAAAACCGCTAAGGACGTCTTCTCTTTCCTCTTTAGTAGACTTGTATGTAATAAACGGGATAAGAAAATCATTTGATATTTCATATACCTGTTTGTTATGCTGTGTAAAGATTATTGTTTTGATATCTCTATTTTCATGTAATATTTTCGCAATCTCATTCATCTTAGATCTGCTATTGAGGGCTATGTCAATTGCTTTGTTTCTTGCTACAAGGGCGCGTCTGGCCATATTGTTTCTTGATGAGATCATGATTAATCGTTTGAAGGAGTTATAGGAATTCATGCTTAACCCAATTTTTTTTAGACATGTGTGATATATGGTCATATTTTCTTTATATTTTAGATATTCTTCTTTTGACATGTATGTTTGTTTTCTTTCTATAGTATAGTTTGCTAGATAATTATTTTTGGCTAGCTCATCTGCTGAAATTCGAAATGTGGATTTTCCAATCAAATATGGAAAATCCTCTTCCAAATGATCTTCGCGTTCTATAGTAGCTGTTAAACCTAATCTGTAAGGTGCTACGAATGTTTCTGCAATTAGTCTATATGATGGTGCTGGCAGATGATGAACCTCGTCAAATACTATTAAGAGGAACTTGTTCCCAATCGATTGTGCTTTAATATACGCTGAATCATAAGTCGATACGGTAATTGCTTGAATATTCTCTGTACCTCCACCGATATTTCCTATTTCAATATTGAAACTTTGTGAGAGAATTTTGGTCCACTGTTTGACAAGATCAAGTGTAGGGACGACGATCAGTGTTGGAGAATTAACAATCTCAATAATTTTTAAACCAACTATGGTTTTTCCAGCTCCTGTTGGAAGTACTATAGATCCCGTTTTTTCTTTACGCCAATGTTCTATTGCTTCTTTTTGATAATCGCGTAGCTTGACCTTAATTTTTGGAAGATCTCCGAGAGGTAACAAAT
>JAATVN010000201.1 GCA_014523595.1 Nitrososphaerales archaeon TH5888
AAATTAAGAGAAGTTACGGGCGAAAAAATACCAAATGATTATATCGTAGTAATGAAGGATGATTTTTTATCCTCTGTACAGTCTTTAGCTGGTGAAGCGAAACGTGAAGGAGCAGCAGTGCAACATGTTTATGATCATGCATTACCCGGATTTACTATTAAAGTCCCTAATGACAAGGTGCTTGAAGCAATTATGGAAAATCCTGAAGTAGATTATGTGCAACCTGATGTTAAGGTTAAAGCCTTCATTCAGAGTTTACCAACTGGGGTTAACAGAGTAGACGGTGATCTGAGCTCGACTAAATCTGGAGATGGGAGTGGGGATGTAAATGTTGACATAGGCATTATGGATACTGGAATTGATCTGGATCATCCGGATCTCAACGTGTATAGACAAATAACATTTGTTCCAGGAACAAGTAGCGGTAACGATGATGATGGTCATGGTACAGCTGTAGCTGGGGTTGCAGCTGCGAAAGATAACTCTCAGGGCTTAGTGGGTATGGCCCCAGGCGCTAGATTATGGGCTATCAAGGTTCTTGACAGTAATGGGATTGGTTCCAGTTCCGATATCATAGAGGGCATTGATTATGTTACTGAACATGAGAACGAGATAGATGTTGTGAATTTGAGCTTTGGAGCTGTTGGCAAAAATGATGCCCTTCATAACGCAATCATCAAGTCTGTGGCAGCTGGAGTAACTTATACAGCTGCTGCTGGGAATGAAGGAATGGATGCCTCATCTGTATTTCCTGCAAACTTCCCGGAGGTAATAGCCGTATCAGCAATTGTTGACACCGATGGAAAGTGTGGTGGTACTTCCTCCATAACTACAACAGCTGGTAAAGATGATACGTTGGCAAGTTTTAGTAATTATGGCCCAGTTGTTGATTTGGCAGCGCCAGGAGTACTGGTCAAAACAACAACAAAGGGAGATTCTTACATGTCGTTCAGTGGGACCAGTGCTTCAACTGCTCATGTTACCGGTGCCGCTGCGCTATATAAATCTGAGCATCCTGGAGAATCTCCTTCAGATATCATGAATGCACTTAGGAGCCTTGGATCCTCAACAGATACAAAATGTAATGGTAATGGTCATGGTTACTTTAAAGGAGATCCTGATAATAACGCAGAACCATTACTGTACACTGCAAGTAATTCTTCTCGCCTTGACAATTAGGCTTTACAATGGATTTTATTTTGTTGACAAACACGCTTCTCTACTACTCAATATCTGTTATATCAATCTCCGCTATAGTAACTCAGGCGTTCGAAAACTGATCTATTTATTGTGAAAAAAAACTATATTAGCGAGATTACTAGAAGAAATCGAATGACAGACAATGAGAAAACACTCGACATCATATTCGGAAGATGGAGAAGCCAAATACTTTATGCTGGAGTAAAGCTAGGTGTGTTTGACTGCGTAAATTCATTTCCGAAAAAAGCGTCCGAGATAGCAAAACAGCTAAACCTTGATTATTCATTGGGCTATCGACTTTTAAGAGCACTTGGTTCACTTGGTTTATTAAGAGAAGATGTAAATCGTAATTTTTCGATTACTGCACAAGGAGAATTGCTTGGAAAAGATCATCCGCAAACTCTGAGAGGAATAGCGTTGTTGGAGGAGGGAGAAGAACACTATGCCCTTTGGAAACATTTACCCTCCATGATTATGGATGGAAAACAAAATGCATTTCTTCGTGAGTATGGCAAAAAATTATTCGAGTATACGGACGGTAATCCTCCATATAGAGAAGTTTTCAATGAGGCTATGAGTAGCTATTCTAGTATTCAAACTGTCTGGATATCAGAGGCACTTGAAGGATATAATTTTTCGAAAATACAGCACGTATGCGATGTTGGTGGAGGGCAAGGACACTTGCTTTGCAGTTTACTTGTGAAATATTCCCACCTTAAAGGTAGCGTATTAGAGTTGGACACATTAATTAAGAATAAAGAGCATTTATGGGGAAAGAAAATGGGCGTGGAAGATAGATGCACTTACGTGGCAGGAGATATGTTTGATGATGTTCCAACAGCAGACGCCTATATTATGAAAATGATCCTTCATGATTGGTCCGACGACGAGTGCGTTAAAATACTTTCAAACATTTATCGACGGGTTTCTAATGGAGGAACAGTCTTTATTGCCGAACATATGGTTCCAGGACCAGAAGAACCACATTTTTCAAAGCTTTTTGATATTCATATGATGTGTGTTGCTTCTGGGAGAGAACGAACAGCTGAAGAATATGCTGATTTGTTAAAAAGGGCCGGTTGGAAGCATACCAAAACTTTACATTCTAATTCTGGATTAATGGGAGTAGCAGAAGGTAACAAATGAGGTGTGTTACAATAGTGAATTTTTAAAGATTACTTCTTTATGAAACTAAATACCATGTCATAGAAACCTACTACATGTATGGTTCGACCCTTAAGCTTCGGACCTATCAATTGATTAACTTAACATGTCAGACTCTATGATCATAATGGAACGAAAACACTATCAAACTAATATATGAGGTACAGTACATTACTCCAATGGTAATATTAAACATATTCGGAATAAGGAGTAATGTCCGTAATAGAACTTTCAAAGGGTCTGATCCTAACGATGATAATGATGAACTATGTTCTAATGGTAACGCTCCATGTATGAAAGAAGGTAACGGTACCAGTATGTTTACTCGAGTTGCATATGCACTGGTGTATAAAACTTTTGGAGAGGAGTCTTGAGATGAAGCGTAAAACGGGGACACGTAAACAGTGGCTCGCAGCGCGGCTGAAGCTGTTAGAGGCGGAGAAGGAGCTCACGAGGCGCAGTGATGAACTTGCCCGGCGGCGACAGAAGTTGCCTTGGGTTCGGATCGACAAGGAGTATCGATTCGAGATCGATGAGGGCAGCGCTTTGCTGGCAGACCTCTTCCGAGGGCGCTCACAGCTCCTTGTATATCACTTCATGTTCGGGCCCGACTATACAGCAGGGTGTCCGGCCTGCTCGGCGATCGCCGATGGCTTCGATGGTTTGGTAGTCCACCTAGCCAACCATGACGTCACGCTTTCAGCGGTCTCACGGGCCCCTTTCACGAAGCTCCAGGCGTACAAGCGGCGGATGGGATGGACATTCCCCTGGGCATCCTCGATTGGCAGCGACTTTAACTTCGACTTCAACGTTTGGTTCACCGAGGAGCAACAACGCGAAGGAGGTGTTGAATACAACTACCAACGCGAGGCCGCGGCACGTGATTCGCTTGCAGGCAAGAAAGCCCGAAAGTGGCGGTCGCGAGACGACCAGGGGCCAGTCGCGGAGATAGCGGCCATGACAGGGACCGACGTGGCCACGTACACCCGCGAGAGACCGGGCATGAGCGCGTTCGCGCTCGAAGACGGCGTCGTCTACCACACCTATTCCACCTATGCACGTGGACTCGACGTGCTCTGGGGAATGTACCAGTGGCTCGACCGCGCCCCCAAGGGACGTAACGAGACGGACATCTGGTTTCGCCGCCATGACGAATACGAAAAGCGCTGAGCGAAATCGTGGTATCGTGTGGCATATAGTAGCTTCGGCTACCAAAATGTACCAAAAGATGGAACGCAACTAATGTAGCCTAATGAATGGGTGCATACTTCTATCACATTGTTTTGATCGTTCTATAATCCCGTCAACAATGAAAATAATTTTACATCAAGTCCACCGGCTCTTGCACTTTCTAAAACTTCAGTGGAAGGATTACCATAAATAGTAAAGCCTCTGGGGATTCCACCCTCGATTAGCTCATCTAAAGTGGAGATACCTGTCGAGATACGTTCTATCATCATGTTTAACCGATAATTCGTACTAATATAAGATTTTTCTAGATTAGAGACAAGAAGTCTATTTGAGTAGAGTTTCAGCAAGGAAAAATCGTAAACAAAAAAGTAATTATTAATTAGAGCGCATACCGGCTATTTCTTCTAAAATCTAAATTTATTTATATTCTATATATAGCTGATATAAAACATAAACAACTGGGATTAGTTGATGATGAACAAGAAACAACCAACCCCAGTTGGTGTTTAAGCAATATTATAATGTCAGACAAAATATATATACCTTTTTAGATATTCTTAATTTTTCTATAAGATTGTTATATATCTCTAGGATGTTTTTGCTCAGAATGTTGGATTCTGCAGGTAATTACTCAATTACTTGGGTAGTATCTAAGAAAAATCTTAACATTGCTACGAATGGTTAACGAGTATATCCAATATTATGAATTTTTATTAAGAATCAAAGAATTGACTCATACTTGAGAAAATTTCAATTCCAATATTGAGTATTAATAACAAATTGGTATAAGAAATATTGCAGTAATATATCCCATGAGACTAGACACAGCATGGAGTGATATCCTTAAAAAAGAGGCAACTGGAATAGATGACTGTGATTTGGGCGAGGTTCAGCAAATTGGTACAGACTTTATTGTTACCGAAAAAGGTATTATTAATAAGAAGAGATATTGTATACCAAAGAATCTCATTGCGGGTTTCGGTGGACATACACTCTATTTTAGAATAATGAAAGCAGAATCAAAACGATTTCGGCGAGATAACTTAAAGCACTGAAAAGTCGCTAAAAACCAATCACTCAATAGTGAACCTACTTTATGACTGAGCCTTATGTCCTGACAAGGCCAGACTCGTTAACATAATTCTATAAAGTTGAAACGAAAATAATATATCCTATTTAGTAAAGCGAAATGTTATTGCACAGGCAACCAGAATTTTCAGTGATCGATGCTCCTTCCATATTGGGGTTACGGCCAACTGGCGTCGAGCTTCTCCCAAA
>JAATVN010000202.1 GCA_014523595.1 Nitrososphaerales archaeon TH5888
CTATATCGCCTGCCTATAGAACCTGACTCGTCATAAAATGTTGGGTAATGCAATTTTAATTTTGTATATATATCCTGTGCTTTTTCGCGTAGTCCATCTTTGGTTACAAGTGGAAAAACGCCGAGAAGTATGGGAGCTATCTGGGGAACAAGTTTTAAAACAACTCTCTTCGATTCAATATCCTCATAATAAGAATGTTCTAATATGGAGTAAATACTTCGGTCTATTCCCATTGACAGTTCAAATAGGTGTGGCAGAACTTTTGTATTATCAGATGGGTCGATAACATAAAGATTTTGTTTACTTACTTCACTATGTTTTTTTAAATCATAATCAGATCTATAATTGCAGGCAACCAATTCCAGCCACCCAATGCTAGTTTCAACTTCAAAATCAAAGGCCGTAGATGCATAAAATGCTTTTTCATCGTCTGACAACTGTCTAAATCTAGTGCGTTCCATAATCATGCCTGTCTTGCTGTAAAACATTGTAAGTAGAGACATGTAGTAAGCAACGAGTTTGTTTGGCAAATATCCCTCTCGCAATGCATCTTCCGCACTGATTGTCCGCGATGAATTCTTTGTAAATAACGTAAGAGTAGTATTCTTAACTTGTTCAAATTTTGGTAAATCATTTAACCTATTGGGATTACAAAACACCTCGATTTCTGCCTGATAGAATTCCCTCAGCCTCAATAGACTCTGTCTCGGCGCAATTTCGTTCCTAAAACTTTTACCAACCTGCGCGACTGCAAGTGGAAGCCTTCCTCTCATCGTCTTAAAAATTCTCGGAAAATCAACAAAAATACTCTGACATGTTTCTGGTCTAAGATATGCCTCTTCTTGAGAAGGGCCAATCTCTACTTTAAACATCATGTTGAATCTGCTTGATTCATAAAAAGTTCCCTTACAACTGGCACATTTCAAATCAAATTCTACTACTATTTTGTCTATTTCATTTCCAGAAAGCAATTCTGGAACTTCCCTGCCAGTTTTCTCAGTAATGTATCTATCTGCCCTGAATGTGGCGCCACAATTTTTGCACTTTATAATTGGGTCTGTAAAATTGTCAAGATGACCCGAGGCAACAAAGACACTCCTACTCATTATCTGAGAACCATCAACTTCTATCATGTTATCACGTCTCAATAACTCTCTTCTCCACAGCTCAATGAAGTTGTTTTTCATGCTGGTACCTGTTGGTCCATATTCCCAAAATCCTGCATGCGCATCTGAATAAATTTCACAGCTTGGAAAGTAAAAACCTCTTTCAAGTGCGAGCTTCATCACGGTCTCATACGTATTCATTTTTTCTCTTTTCTCTTAGAATCTGTGATTCAGCATGCATTTATTATTATTTCCAAAACTAATTGTGAACCTGAGTAAAGTTAATTGGGCTGCTTTCTAAGTTTACGTATTAAAGCAAGGTTCTTGGCATCTTCTTCAATAGACACGAATTCAGGCTCCATTACCATCGGTACGTTTCCCATTTTTTTGTCGTTAATTATTGTGCTTAATCCCTTTGTCCCTATTTTTCCATGGCCAAACAACTCATGCCTATCTAGATGAGATCCAATTTCGTATTTGGAATCGTTCAAGTGAATGAATTTGAGAGATCCTAGACCGACAGTTTTGTCAAATTCACTTATAAATTCTTTGCACGCCTCTTCACTACTCAAATCATACCCAGATGCGAATGCGTGACACGTGTCTAGACACACGCAATATGTCTTACTAGAAAGTTTATCAAGAATTTCTCCTAATTCTTCAAGTTTGCTTCCTATACTACCTTTTTGACCTGCACTATTTTCCAATAAAATAGTAACGCCCAATTTCCTTTTGAACGCTGATTTATAATTATCAACCGCTTTGCCGCAACTTTTTAACAACTGTTTAACGCCATGATCTCTCCCCATGTCCTTATGACTTCCGAGATGTATTACAAGATATTCAATACCTAATTGGGAACATCTTATTAACTCACTTGTAAATGAATTAAGAGATTTTTCGAATAAATCCCCATCTGGACCAGATGGGTTAGGCAAATAAGGCATATGGACAGCAACTGAATTTTTCTCTATTCCACTTTTTTTCAGATTGGTTTTGAATAATTCTACATCCGCATCTACAAGGTCCTTAGAGTGCCATTGTCTGGGGCTCCTTGTAAAAATCTGAAATGCTGTACATCCGATGTCTAGAGCATTAGTAATTGAGTTTTGTATTCCACCCGCTATGGAAACGTGAAATCCAACTCTAAGATTCAAACGCTTGTAAGTTTGTTACTAGGATATTAAAGATTTGTATTTGTATTTGTATTTGTATTTATTACAGTATTTCCTATTATAGTGCAAACCTGAATTGTCAATAAAATTGGGATCGTCTGAGTTGGCAAAGTACCCATTCTTACAGGAAGCTTCTGATTATATCCATGAAACGAAATTTGATTTTGAAGAATTCGATCGTCCAGAAATGATCCACATAATAAACAGGGCGGTAGAAAAATTGGAAAATGAGCTTAAAGGAAATGTTTATTCAAATTTAGATGAATACGAAATTGAAATTATGACATTTATGGTTTCACTATTGCTCATAAAATCAATTGGATTAGAGGAAGTTTCAAAAAAGTGCTCTCTCTTTGAAGCTATGAGGGTAGAAAAATTCCTGTCCTCCGATTTGAGCAATGAAAGATCAGTAGAAAAGAAGAAGCTTCTAGTTCAAAAGATCTTTCTGGAGTTATTCAAGATCAATATCGATGTAAATTCAACATCGAGTATCTGCAAATTGAGTGTTCCCGATTACCTTCAGCGAGCTTCAAAGATGTATGAACAAGAATGGAAACTGATTAACAGATCTGTAAAAGATGGATATGTGTATCTTGACACTGATGAAACAGTAAGACTAATTCGCAATGAATTGAGCAATTTAATCTACTCTAGAATAAAGAATATGAAAGCCATTGAAATACCGGTTTCGATAAAATCAAAAGCAGATGAACTTCGAAATAAATATTCAGGACGTTATGTCTATAAGAATCAATTCAAAATTCTCGAGTATCCTCCATGCATAAAACACGCAATGGAGATCATTAACAAAGGCGAAAATCTTCCTCATTCAGCTAGGTTCATGTTGGCAACTTATATGCTAGCCATTGGTAAAACGGAAGAAGATGTAATTGATATTTTTAAGAATTCTCCGGACTATAATGAAAAAATAACTAGGTATCAAGTGGAACATCTAGCAGGAAAAAAGGGCAGTCATACGAAATATTCTGTTCCTTCTTGCGACCGGTTGCGTAGCGAAGATCTATGCTTTGCAATCAAAGAGTGTGAAAACCTTATAAATCCAATTCAGTTTGGAAGAAGGAAAATAAGATAATTGAATCAAATTCAAAACACAGGAGAAAATATTAACTTTCTGAGAAATGTATTTAGAAAGTATTATTTTGAAAATAATCATTTCCCTTACCTATATTCAATTGAAAAAAGGGAATTTGGATACAGAAAATTTGATTCCTTAGTAGTCAGACATTTATCATTCAACAATGTGGGAGAACTTGTCGCAGAGCTAGTACGAAATGTCCCCCTAGACATTTATTATTCAAATGCATATTATGGATTGCCTTCAAATCCCATCAATGAAAAACAATGGGAAGGTGCTGATCTCATCTTTGATATAGATATCAAAGACCTAGATCTTCCATGTATCCACGAACATACCTACTACGTTTGTAATCTCTGTGGGTATGTAAACTCAGAACGTAAACAGTGCATTAACTGTAATAAAGGGAAGACATATGATACCTCTATACCTTGCAAAAGATGCTTCTTATCTATAAAAAAAGAAGCAGCGAAGTTACTTGATTTCTTATACTGTGATCTTGGAATAAAAGAGAAGTTCGTAGAGATATTTTTCTCTGGAAATGCTGGATTCCACTTTCATATAAACGATCCTAGTATAAGAAACCTCGACTCTAACTCAAGGGCAAACGTTACCGATTATATCCTTGGAAATGGATTTATGTGCGAAAGCATTGGTGTACGTAAATATCGCAATGGCTTTGTTATAAAGTTACCAAAGAGTGGTATTATGACAGGCTGGCGAAAGAAAATCGCCTCTAACTTGGGAATAAATCAAAAATCTGAACTAAAGCTTAAAAATATTGTAGAGGCGAGCGGTGGATACGAAGGATTTAGGAATGAACTTAACAAGATGACAAGAAATAACGGAGTTCCTATAGATGCTCAGGTTACCAACGACATACACAGAGTTTTTAGGTTGCCGGGTAGTATTAACGGCAAGAGTGGATTGACTAAAGCAAAGTGCGACGATCTGGAATCATTTAATCCTAATAACGATGCATGCATGTTGAGTGACTCTGAGGTGTATGTGAACCCAAAGACCAAGCTGAAGATTACTTTGAAAAATAATACCTTTAGATTGGATAATGCTTTAGAAAAGGTCCCTTCATATGTTGCGGCATATCTGATATGTAAGGGATTGGCTTCAATTTCAAATGCTCAGTAATGCAGACAGAGATCAAGGACAAGAACAAGATATGAGATTTCGTGTTTAAAATTTGTCATTATGTAAAGTATGATTATTATAGGTTCATGATTATTATCAAGTCAGAATTTGACTGTACTTGTTGTTGACAACGGTTCTCCATATGTCCGAGATATTACCTTGTGTTTAGATAATCTCGGACAGATTCATGAATTAAAAAAATACGATGAAGTATTCTTGCTTTCAGACTATCAGAAAGTAATACTGTCAGGTCGTCGAAAAAATAAAAAGGAAATTAATTCGATAAATTCAAAAATTATCAAAACTTGTTTTACTAATGAAACTCCGGTTTTAGGTATTTGTTACGGTGCAGAAATCATAGCTCTTACCTTCGGTGGTTCATTACATAAGACTGATCTTATCCAAGGTTTTAATAGAATCAATATTGAAAAACCAACCAAACTATTAGAAAGGACTCGCTGTAATGTTTATGAAAGTCACTCATATGCTATTTCACATCTGCCAGAAAATTTCATATGTGTTGCAAGTTCTGCTACTTCCAAACATGAAATAATTTGCCACA
>JAATVN010000203.1 GCA_014523595.1 Nitrososphaerales archaeon TH5888
ATGATTGTATACTCAATTCCAGTCCCTTTTCGACCAATCTTCTATCAACAGAAGTCTCAAGTGTTCCTAGTTCTATTAACACATCAGTAGTTCTTACTGGATCTTTATCTACAAGTCCCAGATATAGTCTCACCAATTTTCTTCTTGTTTCATCATCAAGTCTTCCAACCATCCCAAAATCATAAAGTATTATTGTCCCGTTGCTAGTTACAGAAATGTTACCTGGATGTGGATCAGCATGAAAAATACTGTGACGGAGCAACATTTTAAAAAACAGTCGATGTATACGATAGACTAGTTTTGCCCTATCGATGTTATTTTGATTTAATGTCCTTATGTCGGTAACTTTAGTTCCAGGTAAGTATTCCAATGTAATTACGTGGCGTGAAGTCCTATCAAGATAAACTTTAGGAATAATGACTGATTTATCTTCTTTCAAATTATTCTTTATCTGTATCAAATTTCTTGCTTCTATTCTGTAATCCATTTCTTCATGTACTGTTTCAATGAATTGAGATAGCATTCCTTCTGCTGAAAACCTGAGATTTTCGTCAATGAAACGAGTGGCGATGGGTAACAGCTTCCTTAAAATATAGATATTTTGTCCAATTGATTCTTCAATATTTGGCCTACTTATTTTTACTACTACATCTTTCTCTTTGTGTTTTGCTCTATATACTTGACCTAAACTTGCTCCAGAGATTGCTGAAGGGTCAAAATAATCGAAAACTTCTTCTAACGGGCCGAGCTCCTTTTCAAGAGTTGGTCTAACTTCTGAAAATGGTTCGGGTAAAACGTCATCTTGAAGCTTCTCCAAGACATCCAAATAAGGTTGAGGCAAGAGATCTGCTCTAGATGATAACCATTGACCAAGTTTAATGTATGAGGGGCCAAGTGCAACGAAAGTTTTTAGGGCCCTTTCTGCATGCTTTCTGAATTTTTTTTCGTTTACATTTTTGCCTTCTTTTTTCACCCATTCTCTCCTGTCCTTCCTAAGATACACTATGACAGGAATTAGTTTTAGTATCGTCTTGATTATTAGCCAAATGGATGGTTTCTTAAATACAAAAGTAGGTTCTTTTCTATCGGTTTCTATGGCAGAGTCCAATATTTCTTTGCTATCTTCCATCAACACTATTTTTCACCCCTTTCATATCGAAAATGCAAATAGTAATCTCGTAAGGCTGAGAGAACAGTAGTATTAATGTGGATAGATTAACGTTCAACTTGCGTTATTTTTCCCTGCCAACGAGGTAATCAGAAAGAGCAGATAACATCATAATACCGGGAATATATTTTGAAGCATCAACCAAAATATGTCCAAAAGGATCATTTCTGGGATCTATTTTATCATAATGAACGGTATAGTAATTATAATATTCGCGTATATGCAAGTTACCATGTCGGTATTGTTTTATTGATCCTTTTTTCTCTCCAAGAATAGTCGGTTCGTATTCCATAAGGGGCCTTACTGTTTTAGGTACAATGATATTTCCATCGTTGTCAATAAAACCCATACCAAGCTAACAATAACTTAAGATATAAAAATTACCTTCAATTTTTCAGAGATTGATAAATAGACAAATTTGTAAAGTATATACTATATTTTTATACTAATTGAGAGGTTAGACTTTCTAAATACGACCCCATCTGAAAAAACATATTCATCCCTTTTGGCCCAGAGATTCGCATCCTAAACAAAAGGCATTCGAACGGCCCAATGTCAAAAACAATTCACAACCTCTTGGGTTTGGGTCCACACTATAGCGTGTATTTTTCAGTCCCAGATTAAGTATTTACTATGATAGGTACAATTATTGATTTTTGTGAAAAAGAGAAATATGATATCATAGTCAAAGACCAACTAGCATATACACTTCAAAATGCTACTTTCAACTAACTTTAGATGTTATGTCCAGCACTATTTTTGATCCATTATTTAGTACGATACTTCGAAATTCCGATACAGGACTCCCATCTACTGTAGCTATGACATTTCTGCCCTCGGTATTGAGACCTTTCCATATATCCAAAAATTCGCCTAAAGTGTAATATCTTACTGTATTGGATTCCACATGAATTACACCACTTGAATCATGTGTATGTAATGGAGACATTCCCTCCATGCCATATTTATCCAGGTTATGGTCTGAATACAAGAGGGGATCTGCGAATATCCCCGTCTGTTTCATGCCAATATGAGCGGGAACCATAATAGGTTTTCCATCAATGGTCACATTTAGACTAACATGATCATGCATCAACAAATTAGTTTCGGCGTCCGAATTTAGAATATAAGTCGATAAAATGAAGACTACTGCAAATATGACAGCAGCAGTTACTCCAATTGGACCCCAGATGACTTTTTTATTTCCTCTCAGATTTCCATCAAAGTAATGCTTGTCTCTAATATCTGTCAATGATTCAAACCGTACAATTTAGCCTCTCATATTAATAGTCGTGGTTTTTGTACCCGTTTAATTATTGTAGCGCTAATTCTTACCAAGAGAGACTAGAAATCCTAATTCCGGTCCATCTGAAAAATCAGATGTAGCCAGTTCTTAATGGAGGAAGAGGATTAGAAGAAATGGCTAATAAGATCCTATCACACCTTTAGATCGTGACAAAATACAGTAAGGTCAGACGGATATCTACTCAAGCGTTTCTAATCGCTTCAACAATCCTGATTATCACAATATCTTCTGATTTGAGTACATGGAGCTTCGGACAGTTAGATGTTCAGGCAAACGAGCCGCCTATGATCACCGTCATATCACCAATAGAAGGAGAAATTAACCAAACTGTTATCATAAATGCATCGATTTCAGATCCAGATGGTAATATAACTTCCATAATATGGAATCAGGAGGACGAATCTGGCCCTGTCAATATGAATATTTCACAGGATAAACAATTGATGTCATTTATTCCCACACAGAACGTTACCTATGTTTTCAGTGTAGAGGGAATTGATAATAAGGGATCAGCGACTTTGGAATCAGTTGAAGTAAAGATTGGCTCCTGACGAACTAATTGATTTTTTTATATACATTGCTTACTTTTCAAATACTGATCGTAGAATCTGTAAATGTCTGAATTCAATATTCGAGTGAGATAAATTGCATAGTGAATTAAGAATTCTAGAATGGATATTCTATAAAGTTTCTAGTAACGAAATAAAAAGAATGTAAGTTGTAATACATTTCCACACGTGTAAATGGTTTTGTGAAAAAGATCTTTTTGTTACATTGTCCCCTTACTGTTATCCCAGGTGGCATAAAAATGCGGTATTATTTCAATTATGACCGATTCTCCTCTCTTTAACGAATCCAAAAGAAGTTGTGCCATATTATTGTCAAGACTGCCAGTATACTTGAGCATTAACTTTTCTACTATTGGTAAATTTTTGTTAATATCTTCAGAAATAATGGCTGTACCTTTACCTCTAACTCCTTTATATGGTAAATTGGTTTGGTCTATACAAAAGTAAATATTATTTTTATTCCTAATATTTCTAAGTTTCTTAGAGTTTTTACCTGTTTGAAAATAGATTCTCTCATTATCAAAATAATACCATACGGGATGTACATTAGGATCTGTTTTATCATCTATTGTCCCTAATCTAGCGAATAACATGGTATTTGAAAGAAAATCCCTTGTCTCCTCTTCAGTCATTGATGAGCCAAGACCTGGCTCGCTTACGTTAAGGATTTTCATCAAAAGTTAATTAACAGTTATGTCTAATAATATTTTTGCACCCGTTTGAAAAATCATAAAAAAATATTTAGTTTAGAGGCTGTACAGATTAAGGTCAGGGAATTGGGACCTGGGACTTTTGGCGGTAACTAGATGCCCATTAACAACAGGATTGTTAGTATCGTAGATGACGAGCTTGATATCACCCAGCTGTATCAAGACGCCATATATGGCAAAATTAGTGGAATCTCAGTTGTTTGTTTTAACAATCCCGTAACTGCCTTGGAGCATTTTATTGAAAATAAAAAAGATTATGCTCTAGTTATTTCTGACTTGAGAATGCCAAATCTGAATGGATTGGACCTACTACACAAGATCAAAATGATCAATTCAAATGTTAGAACGATACTAGTTAGCGCATACGAAGTTAAAGAAGATGAAGTATTTCAAAAGTACACGAAAGAGGGAATTATAGATTTATTTATCGAAAAACCTATTCCCATTGATTGGTTGCGTCAAAAAGTCAGGGAACAGGTTAAAGCATACGAACAAAGAATGAATGAATGAAATTGAAATATAGGCACTATATAAAATACACTTAACTGAAATAGAAAGTATTATGTAATTTTTTTGTATCCTATTTGCAGGATCTATTGTAAGGTTATCAATTGCTTTTTGATACTCCGTAAACATTTTTCTTCAGATGGTCTGTAATGGCAAGATGCTAGACTTATCCGACGAGTGGGCAGTAATAGGAGTAAATTCATTAATTCTTATTTTTTTGTAACATAATTTTATTTCAGTATGCCTCAGTATTTTTGTGCATCAATTCGCCACATCCGTTTAATGTTAAATAATATTAATATTTTTATGTAACAATAAGATCATGTTTATGTCACTTTATTGGAACATCTAAATATATGCAAGTTTATGCAAGTCTAGCAGGATAGTTACCCTTATGAATTACATCTCGTATTAGTGCAGTTTAGTTCAGTAATTTAAAATAAAGACAATAGGTTATTGATGATCTCTAGAGTACTAGTATTTAGTAGAATTAATCATATACAACAATATGCATCGGGTTATATCACAGTATTGGCATTATTAACCATCATCGTGGCCTCTGCATATAATTCTCTTGCCTCTTTACCATATGCTTGTACTAGGTAGTTTGTTCCTTTATTGGATTCTAATCCAACACAACAGAAATCTACTCCGTTACTCAGTGCATAACCTTTAGGAGAAATTTTTACTATATCTTTATCTTTAGATAGCATTAGTTGTCTAAGCGCCTCAGTACTGCTAATATACGTCAAACTTGTACACTCCATCCTTCAAACCAACTTTTTTGTAAAATTATGGAGTAGTATAGAGTATTAAAATTTGCTTACAACTCGATTACTTACTATCTGATCAGTATCTTCAATGCGTAGAAAACGAGGCGGTCAAAGTATTAAGAAGAACATGAAGATTCAGATATTCAAGCAGAATTAGAAAAAGGC
>JAATVN010000204.1 GCA_014523595.1 Nitrososphaerales archaeon TH5888
ACCTAGGTTATAATAATAAACGTAATAGGCAAAATTTCAAGTCCACCGCAGTATTTCCCACACAAGTTGGCCAGGGCGTATAGATTTTTCATTTAATATTTGTATATATTTGTATCTAGGCAAGAAATTTCCCATAACGTATGTGCGGTATATAATTGACCCTCTTAATTTTGTTATTGAACGTGAATTACCTATATTTTGATAGGTAAGTCATCTTTAGTGCCAATAAACTTTTAATTATCCGATAAAAAAAATTTAACTCTGTTGACGGTCATGTAGCTCAGCCTGGTTAGAGCGAAGGTTTTGTAAACCTTAGGCCGTGGGTCCAAATCCCACCATGACCTCTTTTCTATGAAAATTGTCCGCCAAGAAACAAACTAAATTTGATTTTTTGAACATGATGTATATTTTAAATTGGTATCGATCGTATAATTATTGTTTTTTTTACCAATTTATAGGTGGATATATAATATCCATATAGAGAGTATATTATGACACTAATTGGCAGAAATGGTTATAGCGTAATGTTATGGCATTAAACAAAAATAATATATACATGTATAATATATTGACTATGTTGGACAAAAAAAAGTCTAAGGAAAAAATTAATGATAAGTATGAGACAGTCTATGTAGCTACCCATCCAACTAGATTAAACATCCTTATTCGACTTGAATCTGGAAAGGTGTATGCAAGCAAGTTAGAAGAAATGATAAACGTCGATAGAAAGATTATTTCATTTCACTTGTCTAAATTAGAAAAAGCCGGATTGGTTGCTAGTGAATATGGTTTAATGACTTCTTCAAAAACAAGACCAATGGCTGTCAGATACTATTCACTAACAACCGAGGGTGAGAAAATGGTCAAAAAACTCAAATCAATTTTATCAGATTAAGTTAGGACTTTGCCGAATTAGTAATCTGAACCATGTATATTAATGAATAATGGACAGATTGAAACTGGCATTTACTGGATATAGGGTTATCCAACGAATACGATTAGGGTAATACCAAAACATTTTTCTTAGAGGATCATGGTCATTTCCATTGATAACCAACATGGCTAATGAGGAAATTAAAGTGAATGGCAATGTGTATAAAGTCACGATAAATGATCAAACTAGGATGTATGCTATGAAGCTCAATACGCTCTATCAACAAGGATTTAACGACGTTGATAGTTTTGACGAAATAAGTACTGAGATTTCTAATACCATAAACAATCTTCTAAAGAATGGCTTATCCCCAGAAGTGCGTGAAGAAGACATGGACGGGGCGGTGAAGCAGCTATTACATATGTTTGACAAACCCAAAAAATGAGTAAAAAACCCTCAATCTGGACTTGTGTCTTGTTACCACTGCTCTATTGACGTGGGTTACATTTGATCTTATTAACACAAAAAGTGATAGGCTTTAGAGAAAACAATGTCCTTTAAAGACAAGTGGAACAAAACCCAGCCAGAAAATGTGGCGGTAAAAATTTTGGAGAGTATCAAGTCACAACCTCCTCTAAAGCCACGAATTGAGGAAGCTCAAAAGAAACTAGAGCTCCAAATCTCAAAGTTAGATGGAATTTCTACGAAGATTGTAGAAAAGGATCAGCTTATTTTTAAAAGAATAGTACATTCGATCCAGAATCATGATGCCCAATACGCTAAATTACTTTCAAATGAACTATCGCAAATTCGCAAGATGAGCAAAATGGTAGATTCTGCCAAGTTAGCATTGGAACAAATTCAATTAAGACTAAACACTATTACTGAATTAGGAGATGTTGTGGTTACACTAACCCCGGCAATGTCTGTAATAAAGAACATACAAGGAGGCTTATCATCAATGGTTCCTGAAGCAGATCAATCACTCTCTCAGATATCCGATCTCATGGGAGGAATATTATCTGACTCTGCACAGATTCCTAAACACGAAGTAGACAGCGGAAGAGTATTAAGCGAAGAATCAACAAGCATTATTGAAGAAGCTACTACTCTAGTCGAACAAAGCATGAAAGAGAAGTTTCCTGACCTTTCTTCCATCAGGATTGATGAAAAAAGTACAGAGGCGTCTACTTACTAAATCTCTATTTTTTATTGCCTGACTTTGCTATTAATTTGATATCCTTTTTAATTCTGCTTATCGTAGGGTAGCTATATCCTTTATTTCTATAAATCTTTATCATTGACTTCCAGTTTGCAAGTCGCCATCTGGCCTGTTCCTTTGTTAACATGCTAGTTTCTTTTTTTACGAAACTTTTTCTTCCAACAATTAAATAACCTCCATCCTGGGCTTTTTGTCTATTGTACGCAAATTTTAGCCCTGAAACTATTGATTCTGGGTGTAAAAGAGAGAAATAATATTTTATCTCTCTAAATTGACGTTCTGATGCTGTCAACTTGAGCTTTATTTCTCTTTCTGTCATTGTTGACCATTTGTAGCTCATATTAGATAAATATTTCTAAATTCGAATTATGAAATATATAGATCCATGTGGAAATATTTCTGATAATGAAAATTCTATTCTAAATAGATATTGCACAATTCGAATTCTGAGATATTTAATAGAAGCCAAAATGTACAGTTCTTTAAGGATATTTTTAATATCTGGAGATACGAATTGAGTAGCAATTTTATTCTCGCAATTGTGCATGGATATCCATGATTTGGTTAAACTAATGTAGAAATAAAATGATTCTATCAATGAGATCAAATTACTTTATGTTCCTTACCTAGTTTTTCTAGTTCGTCTAGAGCATAACCCAATTGTTTCTTAGTATGCGATGCACTCAACGAAAGTCTTAATACAGCACTTCCTCTCTTAACGGTGGGAAATCTCATTGGATGTACAAAAATGCCTTTTTGTAACAATATATCTGCGAACTTAGTGGCTAGTTTCTCGGATCCGATATGGATAGGAATTATTTGACTGGATGAATTTCCAATGTCATATCCTAACTTTTTTAAACCATTGTGCAAGATCTTTACATTTTTGAAGAGCTCCCGTTGTAGAATACCTTTTTTTGCAATACCAATTCCAACTAGTGCAGAATTGCATAAATGTGTAGGAATAGCAGAAGTGAAAATGAATTGCCTCGACCGATTTATAAAATAGTCCCTAACCATTTCAGTACAAGCCACATATCCTCCAAAACAACCTAATGCCTTACTAAGGCTGCTGATATGAACATCAATTAGGTTATTGACACTTAATTCAGATGGAGTTCCAGAAGCTCTGTTTCCAAAAACAAAGTCACCGTGAGCATCATCAACAATAGTAAAGATACCAAACTCTTTTGCCAATTTACAAATTGATTTCAATTTAGCCATATCGCCCTCGATGCTAAATATTCCTTCCGTAACAAGAATTTTCTTACCCTTTACATTTCTCAATAATTCTAAAAGATGCTCCATGTCATTGTGACGAAATATTCTGATATTGGCGTCGGACAATCGACACCCGTCAATAATGCTAGCATGATTTGATTCATCACTGAAAATAGTTGTTTTACTGTCTGCTAGAGTACTCAGGACTCCCAACACTGCAGAGTATCCGGTGGTATATACCAGGGAGGATTCTGTTTTTCTATGTCTTGACAAAGTATGTTCCAGTTTTTCAATAACTAAATTATTTCCACCTACCAATCTTGAACTACATTGAGAAATTTCATCAAAATCCTTTACCGTATTTTTTATTATTTCTTGGTTTGTAGATAATCCAAGATAATCGTTTGAATTAAAATTAATTATTTCTTTGTTATTAACTATTAACGACCCGTCGTGATTTTCGACAATTCTTAGTTTTCGATAAAGATTTTTTGCTTTCAGTTTATTAATGTCTGCTTTAATGAATTCGGGTATCGAGGCCAATTTCATGTATCATCTGGATATCTTTATTTGGTTCGTTTCCATTTGTAGTAAGGTAACCACCTGTGATAATTCCATTTGCCCCAGCCTGAAGGGCGAGCTTTCCCCCGTCACTGAAGTGGACTTCT
>JAATVN010000205.1 GCA_014523595.1 Nitrososphaerales archaeon TH5888
AGTTGATAATCGTCGGTAGTTCGAGAGTACATGTGTATATGTGGATCAAAAAAACGTCCCAAAATTATTCACCCATATTGAAACGACTCCTTTTTTATATTTGTCTTGTGTATTTTGAAAACTAGCCGGGTACCAGAAATCCAATTCTAAGCAAGCAATGGCTTCATTTGTTTAAGTTAGATTAAATGAAACATACCTTGTTTAATAATAGCTCTATAGAATCCGACTCCAAATATAATTGCGGCAACTGAAATTCTAAAGGAAAAAACTCCTATTAACGGATACATTATGAGTTTAGGATAAATTATGAGGTTAAACTACTTCTTGAGGGGTTAAAGTAACTCTAGTCATATTATCTATGAAATCACCAAGTTCGGTGGTATTGTTTGAATTTGTTTTGATAGTCTCGCAAGGATGATCATCAATACATATTACAGTAATACAGTCTCCTCCTGAAGTGCATGTCGAAGTCATTTTTCCGTCAAGTTGAGCATTGGCTAATTCAGTAGTTTGAACGTAGTGAAAGACAAGCGTGCTGATGCTCAAAATAAAAAAGACCATCAAGAAATTAATAGAACTTATTTTCAGTGATTACACCTATTCTATTATGTGTAGCATTTTATTTATCTTGGTGCAACGAATGTTATAGTAAAAGCGGGCGGTCCCGGTGAACCAAAGAGTGGAACGTCATGGTAACTCTGATTTTTCCATAATTTTAATACCGCTATTTAGATGCCATAATTTAGATTAAATTACCATTATTCAAATTAGTTAGCTGTCATTGAACACTAATGATAAGAACCATAATCTTTCTGTTGAATTAGGCAAAATACATCTTCGTAACCCAACAATGCTTGCTTCTGGAATTTTGGGAATATCTCAAAGCATCTTTGAGCGATTATATCATGAGAATATTGGAGGGATTGTGACCAAATCGATTAGTGTAAATCCGATGAAAGGGTATCCAAATCCAACTGTGATTCCGTTAGGTGGCGGAAGTTATCTCAATGCCGTGGGTCTGTCAAACCCAGGTGTAAATGCATTTTCAAAGGAGTTATCTCAAAATAAAACCATCCCCATCATCATCAGCCTTGTTGGTTCCTCTGAAAAGGAATTTTCAAAGATGGTTAAAATATTTGACACGTTGAATATTCTTGGATATGAGATCAATCTCTCCTGTCCTCATGTCTCTAAAATGGGTATGGAAGTAGGCGATGATCCAGAGGCGGTTAACAAGATTGTAAAGACTGTTAGAATGAATACCACAAACCCAATCTCTGTTAAAGTGGGAGTTGGTTCTATTGATGTTGTTGAACTTGCGAGAGTGGCTCTAGATGCAGGTGCCAATATGATTACTGCAATAAACACATTAAGGGCAATGAGCATCGATGTTGAAACAATGATGCCAATTTTGAGCAATCGTATTGGAGGATTATCGGGTAATGCAATAAAGCCAATCGGGATAAGATGTGTGTATGAAATCTCAAAAAAACTTGAAGCGCCTGTAATTGGCTGTGGCGGTGTATCGTCGTGGAAAGATGTGATAGAATATATGATTGCGGGCGCGTCTGCCGTCCAAATTGGCAGCGTACTGGGATCTACTGGTCCTAGAATCTTCAATCAAATTACCAAGGAACTAAAAAATTATGTTGAAAAGAAGGGACTGAGGAATATTAGCGAGATAATAGGAATTGCACACAAATATTGATAAAAGAAGAATAGTCCGGATTGAGGAGACCATTTCAGAGACCCCTACAGTTAAGACTTTGGTTTTCAAAGATGATTTGAGTTACACTGCTAAACCAGGTCAATTTTTGATGATCTGGATCCCGCGCATTGAAGAAATTCCGATGAGTGTAATGATAAATTCCAAAGATGGCTATGCGGCAGTTACAATTAGAAAATCTGGAATCGGTTCAACCGCTTTGTTTAACAGGAAAAAAGGTGATCTTATTGGTTTGCGTGGTCCATATGGTAACAAATTCGTCCTGAAAAAAAGTTATCAGAATATATTGATAATTGGGGGCGGAACCGGACTAGTCCCACTGTTGAGATTGGCATCCTATGCTTGTAAGAAGAAAATAAAAGCTACTATTGTATTGGGCGCAAGAACAAAAAGAGAAGTATTCTTTGAGAAGATTGCAAGAAAAATTACGGAAAAGAGTGATTCCACCTTTCTAGTTTGTACTGATGATGGTAGTTATGGAATCAAGGGTACAACGGTCAGTATGATGAGTAGTTTAATAAGAGAAAATATTTTTGATTGCGTCTTTACATGTGGGCCTGAATTGATGATGAAAGGAGTTGTAGGCCTTGCAACTGAAAATTCAATACCGGTACAGGCGAGTCTGGAACGATATATGAAATGCGGAATAGGCATTTGCGGCAGCTGTTGTCTTGACAGTTTGCTTGTTTGTCAGGATGGCACGGTATTTAACGGGAGACAGCTCTCAAAGATTCTCGATTTTGGTATCTCATATAGAGATAAAGATGGACAAAAAATTAACTATGCCTGAGAAAAATCAAACTTGTTCAATAAAGAATTATTGGTATACTTGCTACCAAGAGAGAATGCTTCATGTGTTTGTCAATATTTATCAATCTAGAAAATAGTGATACTTATCTAGTTAGTTTTTATCTAAATCTGCAAGTAGATTCATGTTCTAAAATGAAGAATCGCTCAGAGATTGAAATAATGGCTGCGATCCTCAATGCAGCTGTTTCAAATTGGGAATACAAAACTACCATCATGATTAATGCAGGCGTATCTCATTCTCAACTAACACGTTATTTGATGACCGCTGTGGATAGGAAATTGATGGAATATTCTGAGATTACAGGACTTTACAGAACTGCAGAAGCAGGATTAATCTTCATAAAGAAACATGAAGAAATGTGTCGTATTTTCCCAGCAATATCTGACTTACCCGAAGTATCACATAATAATTACGTTGTGAAATCTTTGAATGAATAAATACAATCATTTATGATCTCATCGGATTGCAATAATAATTTATTACTTTTACAAAAAATGACGTGTTTGCAAACTACACTGAGAATCAATGAGATGAAATTAGTTTAGTTTAAGCAATTTTCATTCTTTTCTAATAGATGGTAATCAAATTAGTATAACTTAACGATACCTAACAAAGCTAGTTCAACTTTCAACCAATCTTGAGTTAATATATTCTGCAAATTCAGAATGCTTAAACAATGAGTGAAATTGCAAGTTGTTTTGGTCAAGCAAGTTTTCTTTTGTTTCCCTATCAATTACACTGACAATATTGATATTTCTAAATCCTTGATTTCGAACTGCAGCTACTGCGTCAAGAACACTCTTTCCTGTTGTAATTACATCATCAACAACTGCCACAGGGTCTTTCACTATCCCTTCGATCATTTTTTCAAGGCCATATGTTTTGACATTCTTTCTAACAAAAAAGGCAGAAACCCTGCTTGTTGGTGTTAACAGATAACTAGAACAGACTATGGCAGTAGCAATAGCAATTGCTCCAGATTCTAGCCCTCCTACTGACATTGTCTTGGGTTCAATCTTTAATACATGCGCAAGCATCAACTCACCAATAAGAGCAGCCCCTTCAGGCTCACTTACAATCGACTTGATATCATAGTAGAATTTGCTTTTTCTGTTGCTAGATAGAGTTATATCTTTTATGACAATACCTCTTTCCTTTATGATATCTTTGAGTCGCTCGCGTTTATCTTCAATAGTCAAATCCAAAATCTGATTGCCTCCACATCTAGTATATTTTTATTAATAAAAAGCTAACCGCACTGTACCCGAAACTTAGAATTCTAACATTTAACCTGTCTCAAGAATTCCGAACAAAATCAAATTCACAAATATTCTTATTCCCGACTTTATTTTCTCAGGTTCATCAAAATTATATATTCAAGGAACAAATAATTCAGATGATTAATGGCTAAAAATATCCCGGCAGCACTGAGTG
>JAATVN010000206.1 GCA_014523595.1 Nitrososphaerales archaeon TH5888
TGCTCCCTTAAGTAGTAGTTTAGCTAGGGTTATTACGTATTCAGACTTTAAATCTTGCATCGTTCTTTAGTTGCCAATACCTATCTGATCAAAAGTCCTAACTGTAATTTCTGGTGATTTTTTCAATTCGGCCATTCTATGCCCCACTACATACTCAATTCCTGCTCTGTATGCAGCATCTATTAGTCGTTGAGTGATAATTCCGTCCATCACCAGAAATCTAGCCCCTTCTAAAGAATCCAATCTTTTGATTATTTCCGATACTGGTACCTTCAGCAATACTTGCATAGAATTATCCAAGATCATTGCCTCTAACGTCTCATTAATTTGTGGATACACTTCCTTGACTGCGCTGGTTATTTGAGGATCATCTTTTATTTTTTCACCATTATTGAAATTTGAAGGCTCTTGATAAGCCAAATTATTGTTCTCATAAGTTTTTGACTTCTTTACGCCCTTCTGATGTTGAATTGGGACTTCATATTGTTCTACTGTAGGTTCAATTACATCCTTAAGTATCTCTGTTATTTCCAATGGAGTACATTCTTCTACTTCTTTACCAGTCGGGGCTCTTAGAACCTTGTCAATCTTAACAAGTCCTTGTAATTCCTTTAAAATCAAGTCAGCAGCTCTATCACCATCTAGAAATGCTATAACTTTCTTTCCCGATGTCAAGTTGGTAATTGTTTCGTCAATTTTAGCTCCCTCAATAGCAATCGAGTTATCAAAGCCTGCACGCAAAAGGTTAATGACGTCAGCCCTTCCTTCCACAAGAATGATGACCGGTGATTCGAAAACCCCGGTACCACATGCAAGCTGCGCCTTTCCGAACGAGGTGAGTTTTCCGGGTTTACTTGCGTCATACACATCCCGCAACATTTCTTCTCCTTCACTTATTGTCTTTGTCGCCCATTCTTGGATTATTTTCTTGGCCCTATCCACGATAACTTTTTTCTTGATAGCTCTTATGTCATCTATTCCCACTAACAGGAACTTACCCTGAAACGGTCCAACTTTATCTATGCTTTCAATTGCAGCAGATATCAATGCGGCGGTGGATATGTCGGTACTCATTGGAAGCAAAGCATCCCCCTTGGTTGTATTGGATTTGGTGTCAACATTTACCTCAATCCTCCCAACTTTTGATACTTTCTGTAGCTCGTTTAGATTCATCTCGGGGCCTAGTAATCCCTCTGTCTGGCCGAATATTGCGCCAATAATGTCGGCCTTCTCTACTATCCCATCAACTTCAAATTTAAGTTTAACATGATATTTTACTATACCAGTATTAGGCATTTTCAAACCCTCTTATTTGTAAATACGATGGTAAGCTTATCTTGCTTGAATATAAGTGCTTTGACATAATCTTCAATAGATTTTGGTATGATTTTTTCCCTCCATTCAGTTTGGAAATGTTTGGAACTATTTCGTACTCTTTGTCTCACTGATGGAAAATTTTGAACAACTTTTAGTTATTAATTCAAAAGTATGTCCGTTTTCCTTGACTTGGGGCTTCGATTGATAAATATTGAATTTCGGAAAAACGCAAAATACTATGCTTTGGTACAAGAAAAGATTAATTATGTGAGCTTGAGTTCACGTAGTAAAGAATGTCTGATTGGGATCTTATTACTCCAGGAATAGGACTTACATGTATTGGTATTGTCGGGGTAGGTATTTCACTTTCAGGGATTGCGCATACATTTACGGAAGGAATGCATGCCGTTAGCATTCTCACCATGTTTATCGGATTGATATTTTTGGCTGCCGGAATTTTCAAAGATGGATTTCCTACGTCAGGAAAAGCCAAATCTGCTACATTCATTACTTTGGGTTTCCTCGTTACATTTGGTCTGGCGGCCGCCGTAACGGTTAGTACTAGAATCCCCAGTATCTTTGCCTATATAGGGTTGATGATGATAATAGCAATACCTGCTACCGTACTTACTGTGGCATCATACAAAAGGACACCATACTTTAAGGCTATAGCAGTGATATTTGTAGCATCGGCGGTAGTCGGTGCATCTACGTTTTATGTATTTGGCTTGGTTACACCAAAGGCTGAACAAGAAAACATTGATAACGTCGAGGCAAGCCAAAATCAAACCAATCCTGTTAGAAATATTACAAATCCCGTGAAATCTACTATTCTTCCTGGCTCGTCAGCACCTGGAAATCCCAGTTTTGAACCGGCCAATGTTACAGTACCAAAAGATGGAGGAATAGAGTGGAGCAACAATGATAATGTTCCCCACACGATAACAAGTTTAATAGATGATGGTAAAACATTCGATTCAAAGACCATTATGCCAAATGCGACGTTCATTCTTGATGCTATGACACTTAAGGAAACGCAATATGATTATTTCTGTACCTTGCACCCTCATATGAAGGGAAAAATAATTGTAGGGTAAAATGGACCTAGAGTGAAAGTGCAAAAAAAAGTTACCAAATATAATGTGAACAAGGTTTCTGATATTAATCAAATATAAGATCGGCGTTACCAATCACTGGTGTGGAAAATTAAATATATGTCTGAAATAACATTACTAATTACTGAAAACCAAATTGACACCTTAATACGATCCACTAAAGAGGATTTCCCCAATGAGTCATGCTCTCTACTTTTGGGAAGTATAGTTGATGATGAATACCATGTCAAAGTACTAAAGAAAATGGAAAATAAGGCGCAGTCAGAATACTCATTTCACATGGACTCCGATGAACTTATGAAAGTCTACAAATGGGCATCTGATAATGGACTGGATGTTGTTGGTGTGTACCATTCACATTTGAAGGGATCAAATCCCTCTGATACTGACCTGACTTTCATGAAGATTAATCCGGTGATATGGCTCATATATGATGTATCAAAGTCGACATACAGGGCATTTTTGTTAGTACAAGATTGCTTGAAAGAAATAAAAATTAAGATATCTAAGGACTAAGCCTCTCAGTGTCTCTAGGATAGAGAACAACTTCTCTAA
>JAATVN010000031.1 GCA_014523595.1 Nitrososphaerales archaeon TH5888
AGGTATGCCACCAACATTAGCCTTAGGCCACACAGATTCTGCTGGAGAGACCGTTCAAAGAATGTTACCTGATTCCAAAGTTGTAAAGGCTTTCAACATTGTTGGAAATCCTCATATGATACATCCTGATTTCCCTGGTGGGAAGCCTACTATGTTTATATGTGGAAACGATGGGGAAGCTAAAAAGTTTGTAACAGATGATATACTTTCAAAGTTCGGATGGGAAACAATCGACATTGGTGCGATAGAAGGCTCTAGAGTTCTAGAACCAATTGCACTACTGTGGATATTACACTACTTCAGAACCGGTAACGGAAATCATGCTTTTAAACTATTACAAAAATAAGTGATCTAAAAAATATAAATTTAAAATGCAGATTTCGGACGTCGGGGTCAATCTTATTTTTCAGATTGATCTAATTTAGAATTTCTAATTTCTTTATATAGAGATCTTTACTTGTAGGAATATTGGAGTAGAAATTAATATCATTTTTGGATTATTTGATATAAACCGTTCATTGAATCTTACCCAAAATGACTGCGACCAAAATGACGCTTAAGATCACTATGGTTATCGCAAGGATTAGACGTCTGAATGCTATGAGATTCAATTTATATTCCTTTTTATTTACCTCACAGTTAATACCGGACAATTCGCGAGCCTTACCACATCTGACGTAACACTGCCTAATACTAAACTCTTGAGTTTGGATCTTCCTCTGGGTCCAACAACAATTAAATCTATATTCTTGTCTTTGGCGTAGTGTGCTATGGCATCGGCTATTTTACTTGAAGCGATAATTTCAGTCTTGACTTTTACAATCTTTTCTATATCCCCTTGTTTGTGTATTTTTTCCAATATTTTTGAAAGGTATGCTTGCGCTTGCTTCTTAAAGTCGATTACATGACTTTGAGGAGTTGCAGTGTCTAAATTGGTATGTGTTCGGACCACGTAAAGGACTACTAGTATTGCATCATAATCTATTGCAATTCTAGTTGCATAATCGACTGCTTTATCTGCTGATTTACTGGATTCATGTATGGCTACAAGAATTTTGGAAAATGTTTTCTTTCTCGCTGTTTTATCCGTTATCAACCTACTGCTTTATTTTTGTCGATAGCTCCTAAAAAGTGATCCGCTTGGGTGACCGAAATTCCTAAAAATCACTCAAGAATTTTATATTATACGGATGAATAAGAGAAGTAAAATTGAACACCATTGCGTGTGGTCATTGGGCCTGAAATAAGTCAGATAACACACGCGTAGGTTGTGGCGCTATAATTTGTCCAATCTGTCTAAAAGAGCCGGTGAGTTACAAATGTGAAAGTAAAGACATTTGTTGCGCATCATGATTAGTATCAATTTGCTGATATTCTATATACGACTGTTCCACCATTCTCAGAAGATACTACATAAAAATAACCATCCTGTCAAAAGACAGTGATGGAGATATTGACTGTGATGATAATGATAGGAAGAACTTTAAAGTTGGACCAGGAGATCCAGATGATCAAATCGTGATGGAGACCGTGTCGCCCTGTGAGGATTAGTCTGTCTTTGTTTCCAATTTAAGGAAATAAATATTTTTTCAATGTTACATTTGACTTTTGTTTAAGTCAAGTCTTCGGAAGTCGGGAATCGCATTGTTAATGCTTCGGATCCAATCAATGCCAAACAATGCCTACTGTAACTCATTTCCTTTTTACCTCATTTTGAGTCGGGTATGAACATTTAAAAAAAATTATTTTACTTGCCGCTACAATAGGATAAAGCTAATTTGAATTGTTCTGGACTGCTATACATTCCATGCTGTCCGAAACCTATTATTTTATCTCTGCAGGCAGAATATTCTTCTCCTATCATTCCATCCGTATAGGTCAATCCTACAAATACCAACAAAATTAATGCAATACTAATTGCTGTTGATATTAGTAGTATCGAAGAAGTATTTGATTCACCATGTTTGGATTTTGTAATCAAGTTTGTCTTGGCGGTTGGAACTTCTAATAAAATGCTCAATTTCGTACCTCCCATTTGATTCCGTTCTTGGTCATACATTGTATATGGCTAAACGAACACTTTAAGTCTAGTAAGCATTGTTTCTTATTAATAGCAAATCTTTCCTATTTTTAATGATCTTAATCCATTTTGTTGCCTCAATACATCCAGCTCAATCATTATTCGGGGGGAACTAATAATGAGTACGCCCACAGTACCAAGAAAAAAAAGAGCAATGGCAATTATTTGCCATGCTTTTATGAATAATCTACTTAGTCTATGCCATAAATCAAACCAGTCAAATATAATATTCTAAGATCATCTCTATGCTTTCTTTATTCTCATCGTCACGTAGATTTTCTTCATACTTTGTGAAATCAAGAGGAGTAATCATGCCGATTGGCTTGCTGGTATCTTTAGAATTTTCGTCAACAACAAGTAAATGTCTAACATTGTGTTTCAACATCAAGTCAGCCGCGACCGATGGCGACGATGTTGAACTAATCGTAATTAATGGGGATGACATTACTTCCTTATTTTTTACCTCGCTCGTACGTACATTCTTAATACATACCTTTCTAACTAGGTCACGTTCCGTGATTAAACCTTTGGCTTTACCGTTTCTATCAACAACAAGCAGTGAACTTACTTTTTTATCTTTCATTTCCTTCGCAGAGTTTTGAATAGAGGCTGACTCTTTTATTGTTAATAAATTTTTCCTCATGAGGTCACTTACAGTTGTAGTCATTACTAGAGTTAAAACCCCTTACCTTTTAAGATATTCGTATCAGGCAAACTTCACCTTTAATCGAATTACAAGTTAAGGGAATATATTTATAGTTGGTTATTTCTGATTTGCTAGATACCTTCCTCAGTTATTCGGATTTTTGACTGTAGAAATTCCTACTAATTGATATTTTATTTTACATCTATTGCAGGAGAATGTTCCAGTTCTCATAAGTAACTCAAAGTACTTTTGCGAGTTATTTGTTTCTCACATTGGAGGATCCTAAAAGTTATTTGTGTTGAGCAATTTATTAATATTCAAAAAATTCTACCTAGTCTTAATTTTAATCTGATTTTGCAAAGGATAATAGGTAATATTTAGAATTCCCATAAACAAAAGCCCAGATAGGTACATTTATTGATGTTCTAGAAATTAGATTAAAGTTTATAAAAAGTTATAGGTGTACAAATTAAAAATAGCGTGTTTTTTTGAAAGGAGTTCGTAAGCTAAATCATAATAAAACGATTGGTATAGTAGGTTACGAGATCGGTAACCCTCAGATACCTGATGGTAAGTTATGTTCAACTGAAGGAATGAAAGTACTCCGGTTTACAGAGCCGGTTAATGCCTTAGAGCATTTCAAAATCAATAGAAACGATTATGCTCTTATAATTTCTGATTTGCGAATGCCAGTTATCAATGGTATGCAGCTACTTAAAACTGTTAAGGATTTGAATCCTTCAACAAGAACAGTTTTGACGACAGACTTTGATTATGACAGCAAATTGGTTCAAGATTATACTAAAAAACAGATAATAAATGGCATGCTTCAAAAGCCAATCCAACCACATGAGTTACTTACAGAAGTAGATAAGCAAATTGATATTATTAAGAGTACCAATAAAAAATAAATGTAATAATAAAAAATAAAAGTTACAGCGTTGGGATGGATATAGAGATTACATCCCATAAGTGCGCTTATGATATTGGATTGTAGTACCAAATCTATAGTTTACAAAACATAATATCAGGTTAAAACTGGTGGGGATTGGGACTCTGCGTAGAGTACCCCACCAGACATTTGTCTCAAAATGTTTTTGGAAGTAATTACATTTACTAAACTAAATATAAGAACATGGCTTACCTAAGTTCACTGTCTTGGAATCAATTATCAACAGACCGCTATCTGACCTTCAAAAGAGAACTAATTTTAAGCCCGTTTCGGGATTCGAACTTTGCATGTAGTATGGTTCTACTAACATCCTATTTAGTTTTTTGTTCCGGTAATGACGGCTATCATCTAATGAGGAATAAAATAGTTTTCATATTATTTTATGATCCCTGCACGTATGTTTATATCCCAAGTAACTTCTTTTTTGTTAAGCTCATCTCCCTACAAAGTTTTTACTTCAGGTTTCACTAGATCTAAAGGATCCCTTTTATTTTCAGAATAATACCTCTTTACCGATGACCATGTTTTCATATAATCCCATAGTTGACGCAAATTCCAATATAACGTTGTCTTAAATGCAGGAACAGAAATTTCTTCAAATGGAAAAAGGATTGTTTTATATTTTTCCTTAACATATTTTGTTTCTTTATGCCAGTAACTACCAAGAATTTCACCATCTACATCAAGCCTGTTGGTAACCTTATCTATTTGAGGACTTATCTTGTGCATATCGTAACTCCAAACTGCTATTATTCCATCTTTTTTTCCAACTCTTTTTACATTATAGTAAA
Organism: Nitrososphaerales archaeon TH5888; assembly: GCA_014523595.1. GTDB lineage: Archaea > Thermoproteota > Nitrososphaeria > Nitrososphaerales > Nitrososphaeraceae > TA-21. The sequence continues at coordinate 4,470 of JAATVN010000031.1, forward strand.
ATTTATCAAAATCAAACCAATGTAATGCTTGGACTACAGTCACAATATCGACAGAATCGTTGTCTAACTCTGCATTTTCAGCTGGAAATAGCTTGAAATCTATGTTTTTTCTCTGGAAGCCATGTTGAATCTGATTTTTGCTTGCGTCACTTGCGATTACCTTTTTAAAATATTTGCTGAGTCCTATAGCTGCCTGGCCGTTTCCGGTTGCACAATCCCAAGCGAGAGTTTTTTGGGGTGTTACTGTAGATAAGAATTCAAAAAGCGATTCAGGATATGTTGGTCTCGAGAAAGAATATTCTTTTGATTGAGTAGAAAAATTATCTATAAATCCTCCGGACACTAGAATTGTTGAAGCTTTCTAGTTATTATTCGTTCTTTTCTTTGTTATTACTTTTGAAATCTCTTCAAAGAAACATAATGCATAAGACGCTATAGGCCGCACTATGTCTTGAGCCGTCGGTACCCACGACGCTATCGGTTCTAAATTAGGATTCTAATATAAGGATGAAATGCTAAGCTTTAAAGTTTTTCTTCTATCAACTAATTTAATCATGTATTGCGCTGGTTTCAACTACACCAATCCTTGCATAAAATCCCATCACAACCTATAGATTAATAGTCAACAATAATAACAATAAAGCCTAATTTGATAATTATAACGAAAGAAATTGTTAAAAGAAAAAAAAGGTAAATTACAATTTGGGTTAACGATTCCTCAGGGATGGAGAGGAGGTGATCTTGATTTAGAAGAAGAAAATAATCCCATCAAGCAATTTGAGTTTTCAAAATCTATAGTCATAACAGCTGATAAAATTGGTTTTGATTCATTATATGCCTATGATCATCTCATTCCTTTCTTTAAGGACGATATAGAAAAGAATATTTTTGAATGTTTTACTCTGTTATCTGCCACTGCTACGATTACTAAAAGAATAAAGATAGGTCAAATAGTAACATGCAATTCCTATCGCAATCCTGCACTATTGGCAAAGATGGTCTCAACTCTTGATGTAATAAGCAATGGCAGAATGGAACTAGGTATAGGCGCCGGTTGGTATGAAAAAGAGTATCTTGCGTATGGTTATGATTTCCCATCTCATATAGAGAGAATCAAACAATTAGATGAATCATTAAGTATAATCAAGGAGATGTGGACAAAAAAAAGCGCTTCTTTTGAAGGTAACTATTATACTATAAAGGAGGCCATATGCAACCCTAATCCAATCCAAAAACCACATCCTACAATAATGGTTGGTGGCTCAGGGGAGAAGTACCTTCTAAAGGTTGTCGCAAAACATGCTAACAGATATAACATTTTCTTTGGGACCCCTCAAGAAATGAAAAGAAAAATTACCATTGTAAAAGACTACTGCAGCAAAATTGGAAGAGATCATAAGGAAATTCAATACTCTGTGGTGTTACCGTGCATAATCACAGAATCAGGAGAAGATATCAAGCAAGTTGCAGCTAGGTACAAGAGGAGAGATAAAACAGTTGATCAGTACCTGGACTTTGTTGCAGGGGGTATTACGATAGGAACTCCTGAAAGGATTATTAATGGATTAAATCAATATATTGAGCTTGGCGTAAGTCATTTTATTATACAGTTTAAAGACTTGAATAATTCAACACTAAAATTATTTAGATCACAGATAATCAATAAAATATAGTATTGTGTTATGGTAATAAACATTAAAACCAAATAATAAATTAAATAATGTCTTCATTATAGAGAAAATGCTATCAGACATATCGGGAACCATGTTGTTTACAATTCGGATCCAAAATTGTTACTGAAGCAGGATTCAAAATAATTAAATTATATACAAGGAATTTGTTACTTTCAATTAGTTCGTGTAGTCTTTATTTCCATAATCCATTCACATTTAAAACCATATTTCTCATGATGTTTCAAAACTGCATCTTTATTAGGCGCATCGAGAAGACAATACATTTTGTCCACTTCTCTGTTATACATCATGTTATCATGAGTTACACCGAATTCATCTATAGGAGACTGTTGCAATTTTCTTAGGGTTTCATCGTCAACGTCTTTCAAACTGTGGACATCAAGAAACTTTGGCAACTTAGTTTGGATTTCTGTTTCATTATTTTTAAAGGTAGTGCTTAACAAAGAGAATAACACAGGCGGCACAAATTTCATGATTACTTTCTTTAATAACAACTAGTCTGCGTTTGCTTTTTTAACATTGAACTTTCCTTGAACAAATACAGGCTCTTCAACGCCCCAACTCCACTTCTTGTTTGGGTTTATCCTGATATATTGTGGATTGGGATGATCAGTGTTTTCCATATAACCTCCTTGACGTGTAACTATTTCAGCAATGCCATAGATCCTTATTCCTCTTGGATCCCACGGATCGATACTTTTCAAATCATCAACAACAATTGCAACCTTGTTATTTTTCATAACATTTCTATATTTTTTGGATTTAAGAAGGTTCATTCCGCCTACATAGAGATATTCACCGTCAAAATCAAAGCCAACAGGTGCAACATCAGGTTGTACAGATCCTTCTCGTTGCGTAGAAGCAGCCGTAGCTATTCTTGCAAGACGCTGAGACTTCAGATATTTTATTTCCTTTTGGGTAAATATCGATTTTGCCATAGATACTGAAGAGTATGTATTAACAAAAGATAAAGTTAACTTAGCAATTAGTTGATGAAACTGCTCTTGTGGCAGATTGCCAAATTATGATAGTTGCAAAATTATAATTATAATTTTCGTCTAAAAAGGATCATATGATGCCAAAAATGCCAAAAAGATTTGTAAATTAAATGCCAGGAATAGCTAGAGCTTTAGAAGGAATTTTAGTTTTCTAATCCTTAAATACGATAATTTTGGTATACCGCAAAGAAACTATCATGTCTACTACACAATATACCCCTGAATCACGCAGTCAATACAGTGCTAAGGGTTATTCAGCTACAAGTGCGACCTCGCAGCTTGCTCCAACAGTGGTCTCACGGCGCGAGCCAGGTGACCACGATGTTCAGATAGAAATTCATTTTTGTGGTATCTGCCACTCTGATCTCCACCAAGTCCGTAATGAGTGGAGCGTGATGCCTACTGTCTATCCCTGCATTCCAGGCCACGAGATAGTTGGTAGAGTCACAAAGGTCGGCTCTGCAGTCACCAAGTTCAAGGCAGGCGACCTCGCGGCAGTCGGCTGCCTAGTTGACTCCGACGGCTCATGTCCCGATTGTCAAACTGGTCTTGAACAATTCTGCCCCCACTTGACTCTTACCTATAATTCGCCTGATCCCTACTTAGGAGGCGTTACCTATGGGGGATATTCAGACAGTATAGTAGTTAAAGACCATTTTGTTCTTCACGTTCCACCCAACCTCAATCTTGCCGGAGTAGCACCTCTCCTCTGCGCCGGAATCACAACCTATTCGCCCTTGCGACACTGGAGCGTTACTAATGGTAAGAAAGTTGGGGTAGTTGGTCTTGGTGGACTTGGACACATGGCGGTGAAGTTTGCACATGCCCTTGGCGCTTACGTCGTTGTCTTTACCACTTCACAGAATAAGAAG
>JAATVN010000207.1 GCA_014523595.1 Nitrososphaerales archaeon TH5888
CCCGAATCATCTCAGATCCTGGTGTAACCTGAAGAGGAACCTTTACTTTCACTCCCTTCAATTTGGCTTGCACAGCTATATCAGATGCCCTTGACATATCCTCATACGATGAATTTGTACAACTTCCAATTAATGCGACAGAAATCATGTCTAAATAACTATTCTTTTTGACATCGCTTGCCATTTTCGATATGGGTCTTGCTAAGTCAGGTGTATGTGGACCGACTATATATGGTTCAAGGTTTGAAAGGTCTATCTCAATCAATTGATCAAAATAATCAAGAGCTTTTTCTCTATCTTTTGTAATTTCTTCTTCTATCTCTCTGTCTAGTGTAAAAAAATCTCTGTGCTTGTTTGCTAGATCAGCTATTCCCTCGCGTCTTGTAGCGCGAAGATAGGTTTCCATCTTTTCATCATAAGAGAATATTGAGCAAGTCGCACCAATTTCTGCTCCCATGTTAGTAATGGTCGCCTTTCCAGTACAGCTAATGGTCCCTGCTCCAGGACCAAAATATTCTATTATGGCATTCGTTCCTCCATAAACTGTAAGTTTGGAGGCAACATAAAGGATAATGTCCTTTGGTGACGTCCATCCATTTAGTTTTCCAGTCAGAAACACACCTATGCGTTTTGGGTATAAGAGCTCCCATGACATTCCTGACATCACTTCCGCTGCATCTAGACCACCCACACCTATTGCAATCATCCCAAGCCCACCTGCATTAGGTGTATGTGAATCAGTCCCTATGAGCAAACCTCCTGGAAACGCATAATTTTCAAGGACGACTTGATGAATTATACCGGAACCAGGCTTCCAGAATCCAATTCCATATTTTCTTGAAGCCGATTCGAGAAATTTGTATACCTCATTATTTTCGTATAGAGCTAGCTTAGTATCTGATTCGCCACCAGTCCTTGCTTGAATTAGGTGATCGCAATGAACGGTCGTTGGAACAACTACTCTTTTCAGCCCTGATTGCATGAATTGTAATAGTGTCATTTGACCTGTCACATCTTGCAGTGCAACTCTATCTGGATCGAGAAAGACGTAATCTAATCCTGATCTAATTTCTTTATTTATATCTGGATTATGAACATGGCCAACAAGAATTTTTTCTGATGCGGTGAGAGCCCTACCCAGGATCTTTTGATACTTGACAACATTGTCTCTTAGCCTTCCATAAGTTGTAGAAATAATGTCCAAAGAATCTCTTGTCTCCATAGGTTAGTGGTACTTTTTTTCATATTTAATTATTCATAATTTCCATTTCGCATTTGTAGTGCTAGAAAGAAAAAGATTTGCAAACTTAGTTCTGCGCGTTAGAATCAGAGTTCGAATATATTATGTAATTATCTTACTTTGCAATTGGTTATCAATAATTATCGTTAATAAAAACGTAGGCATGTTCTTTTTATAGATATCAATAAGATCTTGGTTGTTCAAATAACTATAGTCGATTTCCTGAAAATGAATTGGCAAATTCAATTTAATAGCAAAATAAATCTACTCTTTATGAATGCTAATGAAAACATAAGTACATGAATGCGGGAGGTGGGATTCGAACCCACGAACCCCTAAAGGACAGGATCCCCAATTTATAAGATCTTAAGTCCTGCGTTTCCAAATTTTTTTATTATTTGGCCAGGCTCTACAACCCCCGCATGAACCAATCAGATTTGATAAATAGATGGTAATTAAACGTTATAGATAGTATACTTGCGATTAGATATCTTAATGAAACCCTAGTTTTGTTGTATGTCTTGATTTCAAAGTGCCTTGGTAGCTCAGCCTGGTAGAGCGTTGCCTTGGTAAGGCAAAGGTCCCGGGTCCAAATCCCGGCCAAGGCTTCAATATTCCATTAATACCGTAATTTCACAAATCCCATTGCTCACTCATAATTTAATATTTGTGACGAGAAATCCTAAGATAGTTTCTTGACCAACTAGACACATGTACTTATGAATCTGACTCTAATTAGTAAACTGTTAGTTTTCTTGCTTATGTGAATGCAGGGCCCTTAATTTTTCATGTAATTGATCGATTGATAATGTGAGTCCAATTTCTTTTGCATATGGTTGTCCTTTTGCAAATGCCTTTGCAATATTACTAACAAATTCCATACTTATTTTTGGAGGTAAGGGTGCCTCAAATGGATCTACATGAGCATCTACTATAACAGGTACATTGTCTTCCCTCATAGCTTCATGAATGACTGGTTCTACATCTTTTATTTTTGATATTGAAAATCCTTTCCCACCACAGGCTTCCGCAATTTTGACAAAATCTATTTGTGAAAATTCTATCCCGTATTCTGGGTTTCCGAGAAAAGCCATTTGTTCCCATCTTATCATTCCCAAGATTTTGTTATTCAATATTATCACTTTAATAGGGAGATTATATTGAACTGCTGTTGCGAATTCACTCATTAGCATTGTGAATCCTCCATCTCCGACGAATGCAACACTTTGTCTGTCTGGATATGCAATCTTGGCTGCTATAGCATATGGTACTGCACATCCCATAGTCGCGAGAGATCCAGATCCTGAAAATTTCATACCATTTTTTAGCTTTAAGAATCTAGCAGCCCAACATGTATTGATTCCACTATCAACTGATATTATCGCGTTATCGTCTAATTCGTTTGATACTGCACCAGCGACAACTTGAGGTTTTATGGGTTCATCTACTCGACTACTCTGTTCATTTAATATATCATTCCATTTCTTCATAGCCTCTTGTTTTGATTTTAGAAATTCTGCACTTGTATCGTTGTCTCTCCTATCTGTCCTTCTGTCATGGAGTAACGGAATAAGATCCAATAACACTTGTTTGGAATCGCCTATTAGGCCAATTTTGATTGGATATCTTAATCCAATCTTTTCGGGTTTAATGTCAATTTGAATACCCGTAGCCTGTCCTGGCCTTGGAAGATATTCTATGTATGGAAAAGATGTTCCTACCATGAATAACGTATCACTTTCAGCCATAGCATCGCTTGAAGGCTCTGTTCCCAAGAAACCAATTCCGCCCAAGCTGTGAGGATGATCGTCGGGAACAACGGCTTTCCCTAACATTGCCTTTATGATGGGGGCGTTTAGCTTCTGTGCTACATCTATTACTTCTTCAGAGGCATTCAATGCACCTTGACCAACTAGGATCACAATTTTTTTCCCATTGTTCAAAATTTCTGCAGTTTTTTCAATTAATTTTTTATCAGCTGATGTAGGTGTTACAAAGATATCGGAAGTATGGCCTGGAACTTTGTGTCTTGAATAATGTCCCTCCAACTTTTGTTCCTGTACATCATTAGGTATGTTAAGATGACTAACCCCTTTACGAACATATGCAGTTCTACATGCTATGTCTACAGCCATTTCTGCTTGTCGCGGTGACCCTATCATACTGTTATAAACTGAAACATCAGAAAAGAGATTCATCAAGTTTACATCCTGTTGAAAACTTGAATTCATCAAATCAGTAGATGTTCCTCCTGTAATAACAATTACCGGTGTGTTATCCGCCTTAGCATCATACAATCCGTTCAAAAGATGGATTGCCCCTGGACCTGCTATTGACGTGCATACGCCAAGTTTTCCAGTATACTTTGCATATCCACATGCCATCAAGGCAGCAGATTCCTCATGTCTTACTAGGACGAATTTTATTTTATCTTTCCTTACTCTTAGGGCTTCTATGAATCCATTAATGCTGTCCCCAGGTATGCCAAAAACAACATCAACCCCCCAATCAATGAGTGCCTCCGCCACAATATCTCCAGTTTTTAGATCCTCGTATTCACTCATATGGTAATATTGGTTTTTATTTCTAATAAATCTAAGTTCATCAAGTATTCCAAGTGATTTAGCCACTACTTGAATTATCTTGATACTGCCTTTCTTGGTTGTGCATTTTGTCAAAAATTACATAATGAACTCCTGGGAGTTTCATCAAGTTGAATAGAATGAGTCTAAAAATCTCAAAGTCATAATTCCATATGTTTTTATCGTACATTCTGATTAAAACATATATCCAATGATGGTGGTCTTTGGTTCTATTTGGGGTATCTAAATGGCTCTGAAAATGAGATATCTTGAGCTCAATCGCAAAGTACGAGATGTGAGGATGCTGGCTATTCAAGGCATAGCAGAAGCAGGTTCGGGACATCCAGGAGCATCTTTCTCAGCGGCTGAGATAATGGGTGTCCTTTATTTTCATAAAATGAAACATAAACCAAGTGATCCTTTATGGGAAGGAAGGGATTATTTTGTCAATTCTAAAGCACACTCTGCGCCAGGATTTTATGCGGCTTTAGCTACTGCCGGATATATAGATACAAAGGAGATAAAAACACTCAGAAAGCTTGGTTCACGACTCCAAGGACATCCAGTCATGTATTCAGAACGCCAGAAAAATCACAGTTTCCCAGGGATAGAATATTCAGGTGGATCTGAGGGAATAGGCTTGTCCGTCTCAATTGGAATTGCACTTGCAAAAAAGAGAGATGGACAAAAAAATAGGGTCTATACTTTGATTGGAGATGGAGAATCAAACGAAGGACAAATATGGGAAGCAGCCATGGCAGCCTCAAAATTCAAATTAGACAACTTGGTAGCTATCCTAGACAGGAACAAGATCCAGCAAGATGGATTTACAGAAGAGATTATGCCTCTGGATCCTGTTAGAGACAAATGGGCTGCATTCAATTGGAATGTAGTAGAGGTAAATGGGCATAAGATTGAGCAGATAATAGACGCCCTGAGCAGAGTTGAAAAAGTAGAAGATAAACCATCAATAATCATTGCAAATACTACCAAGGGGAAAGGGATTAAGCATATGGCTAATAATCCACAATGGCACGGCAAAGCTCCTCCAAAAAAACACGTTCCAATTTTGCTAGAAGAGCTTCAAAGCGAGATTTTGATTGCACCTTCAATTATTGCAGGTGAACCCGAGAATTATGAAGAAAAGGTAAGAAGAGCAGAGCGAGCAGGTGCAGATCTTATTCATTTGGATATTATGGACGGCAAGTTTGTACCGACAACTTCATTTTTTGCCGACACTATTAAACATCTGAGAAAAATCTCAAGTATTCCTTTTGATGCTCATTTGATGATTGAAAAGCCAATCAATCATGTAAAAGAATACATAGATGCAGGATGTGATATTATTACAGTTCATGTTGAGGCTTGCAATGAATCAGAGTTCGTCAAAATTAACAAAATGCTACTAAAAGCTGGAATCAGTCCTGGTATCGCTATTAATCCGGGGACTAAATTTCCGTCTTGGATAATTGAACACCTTGATAACATAGATGTTATGATAATCATGTCAGTGAATCCAGGTTTTGCTGGTCAGAAATTTATTCCCGAAGCATTGGATAAAATGGCCGAAGTAGTCAAGACTCTGAAAAGTAACAACTATAAGGGATTTATTGAAGCTGATGGAGGTATTGATGCAACAACCCTTCAGCAAGTTTTTGATGCAGGGGCGAGAATTATGGTAGCCGGTAATGCAGTATACGGCTCACCAGATATCAACTCGAATATTATCCAGCTGAGGCATAAAGCCAATGTTGCAATTGAAACAAAATTATTGGAATTGGCGACAATAAATGACATGAGATCTGATTGGATTAAATCTCGTAAAAATATGCTTATACCTTTGGCAAAGGAACTTAGCATTGAGGAGGATCTCCATGCAATTAAGTGACAAGAACATTATTTCTGATATGAGAACCGCATACGGAAAAACATTAGTCGAACTAGGATCAAAAGATCCTAACATTGTTTGTGTCGGAGCAGATACCACTGATTCACTCAAAACAAAGCTCTTTGGTGACAAATTCCCCAATAGGTTATACAATGTTGGGATTGCAGAAGCAAATCTTGTTTCAATTGCTGCTGGATTGGCAATTGCAGGTAAAGTGGTTTTTGCCAGTACCTATGCTGCATTCTTACCAGGCAGATGTCTTGATCAAATTAGAAATACTATTTGTTATCCGTTTCTTAACGTAAAGTTAGTAGTATCACACGCTGGGCTTACCGTCGGTCCTGATGGTGCCTCTCATCAACAGATTGAGGATATCTCTACAATGAGAACAATTCCAAATATGAGAGTGCTTGTTCCTTCAGATTCTATAGCTGTAAAAAATTTAATTCCACTTCTAAGTTATACTCCAGGACCCTTTTTTATGCGCCTAGCGCGTCCTTCAAATTCCAATATTTATGAAGATAATTTTGAACAATTCGATATTGGTAAGTGTAACGTTATTAGAGATGGTTCCGACATAACACTGATTGCATGCGGTCTTATGGTTTCAAAAGCTATCGATGCAGCACAAACACTTGAAAAAGAATATGCTGTCTCATGTAGAGTGATAGATATGTACTCCATCAAACCAATCGATGTTGATCTTGTATATCATGCAGCAGTAGATACTGGTGCAATTGTTACTATTGAAGAGCATAGTATCATAGGAGGGCTAGGAAGCGCTGTCTGCGAAGTGACGGCAGAAAATCATCCTGTTCCTGTAAACAGGATGGGTATAGGAGATATTTTTGGCGAGTCAGCTAGAGAAACTGAAATAGAATCACTCCTAAGCAAATATGGCTTGAGTTCGGATCATATTATAGAATCTGTTCTTAAATCTAGGAAACGAATAAAAAAATGAAAATTTTTCTTGATACTGCAAGTATTGAATCTATAAAGAAATTTGTCGATATGGGTGTGGTAGATGGGATTACAACTAACCCTACACTCATTTCTAGAGAAAAAGGACACCCTGAAGACGTAATGCGAGAGATAGTAAAAATTGTAAAAGGTCCTGTAAATTTGGAAGTTATAGGAACAAAAACTCAGGAAATGGTTGAGGAGGGATTGCGTTTAAAAAAATTTGGCGAAAACGTTATTGTGAAGGTTCCCATGACCATGGATGGGTTAAAGGCAGTAAGAAAACTTGGCGAGAATAAGATCAAGACAAATGTAACTTTGATCTTTTCATCAAATCAAGCATTGCTGGCTGCAAAGGCTGGGGCATCATATGTTAGTCCTTTTATAGGAAGATTGGATGATGCTGGTCAAGAAGGAATGACAGTAATTAAGGAAATAGTTCAGATCTTTGGCAATTATTGCTATCAATCTGAAGTTTTGGTTGCTAGTGTGAGACACCCCATTCACGTTATTGAGGCTGGCAAGTTGGGCGCACACATTGTAACTCTCCCACCTGATATTTTGGGTAAAATGCTAACACATCCTCTTACTGATAAGGGCTTATCTCTTTTTCTTTCAGATTGGGAAAAAGTTAAGAAAGAACACAAGTACACGATATAAATTTAGTTCTCGGGATTAGAACTAATAGGAAAATCGTGACACGAGCTTCTTAAACCTGTAAAAGTGACAGGACTCTCTTTGGTATTTCATCAAGTTGGCTAACCACCAAGGTCCTTTCATATTCTAGGTATTTCAAATTCAAACCAATATTGATTGCATTGTTTACAGTTTTTCCCATACCAACAGCAACCATGTGAATTCCATTTAACTTGTAGGTCTTAATTGTAGAGCGTACAGCATTATAGTCAGAAGGTTCACCATCAGTTAAAGTTATCATTATATCTGGTTTGTATGTTTTCATCAACGGTAACAACAAATTGTAAATTTCTGCTAGTGGTGTCCCTCCGCTTGCTTTAATTTGAACCAAATTACGCGCATTTATAGAAGTCCATTTCACATCTGGATGCTTTATAACCCAACAAGTTACTTTTTTGTTTTTAGTACTAAACGCATAAGCAGAAAATTTCACATTCAAAAATTTCAAAGCTTCACAAAGGGCAACCGTAGCCTTCTTGTACTCCAATTCGTATTCATCTATGCTACTAGAATGATCTAATAATAGTGCAATTTTGGTATTTATCGTATTTTTGAAATCAGTGAGAAATGGCTTTGGCTGGGATTCAATTATGGATTCTACATCTATCTCATCTCCCGTCATATCGTGTATTTCTCTCCATCCTCTTTTCCAAGATCTAATGACTGATTTCAGCTTTCTAATCAAATCGTTATCATAAATTATGCTCTCATCTATACCAACACTATCGGGAACCTCCAATCCAAATTGTTCCATTGCTGAGTAACCCTTATTGTCTGTTTTTTTACTCTCCTTTACAAGACTTTCATACTCTCCTAATAACTGGGCGCCAGCTATAATGTCATTTGAGGATTTTTCCATTTCCTTTTTTCGAATTTTTATCATCTTTTCTATTTCTTTTAGCAGATTTCTTTCTGTCATTGATAATCCAATTTTACTTCTAAGGGTAACAATTGGTATAGTAAAAAGAGAATCAATTTGAAGGGTCTTGATTATTCTGGGAATTTGCCGCTCTATCCATTCGGTTCTGTGGTTTTTTTCTATTGATTCATCAATTAATTCCCTGGCAATGTTCACTGCACTCTGTACCCTATCTGATTCTGATCCGAACAATTCACCCTTGACATAACCAGTAATAAGGTATTGAGAGAATGCCTCCACAACCTTATGCTTACCATATAACGAATTCAATAAAGGACGCGATAGCCATGAAATTCCTTCGTTAAAGATTACTTCGTTCTCCATACCTCTCCATTCTCTTAATCCTAATATCTCTATCCTCTTCAATTCTATTGAGTTTAGAATAAATCCAAAAGCATGGTCATTACTTAGCGCTTTTGTTGAATGTGCCAATCGCATCGATTCATACCACAAAGAAACACGCCACTGACGATATTTTTGGAATTCTGTTCCGCTATAATATCTTAATGATGGCATAGAGATGGTGTTTTTTTCTAGATTCGTAGCGGGAGGCTTGTCTTCTACTACTAAAATAATTGCCTTATTATTTCCAGACCATCTTCTGGAAAGAAACGTTCCTAGATTTATTAGTACATCATTTCGCAAAGAAAAGTTTTGAACATAAGAGAAGGACATTTTCTTACACAAAAATTGAAGTTATCATGTCCATAACCTTTCTATATTCTACTTCTCCCCACTGATCATAAACATTAGCATATACTACTTCAGCAGCTTTCTTGGGAGATACTTGATTTGTCAACAGTCTTGCAAATGCTATAGACTCTCTTATGCTGGGACTGTAGTATAGCTCCTCCAATGAGGCTGCTTCTCTCAGACTATTGGCCAGTTTAAGTGCATTGTCAATGTCACTCTCTTGTGAAGAATCAAAGTTTACGTGGTATTTTATAATCTGCTTCTCAATTTCTTTGGGTGGATATTCGAGTCTCAGTCTGACTGGAAATCTGCTTAGTATTTGTGGCGGTAATTCCTTTGTTCCTTCATGAGATAGTGGGTTGATCGTAGCAAAAACAAACCAATTATCGAATGCATTGATTACTTGACCATCGGCTTCTTTCAATACAATCTGTCGTCTATCATCAAGTGCTTCATCAAGTCTCAGAAGTACATCAGCTTCTGCTGCATTAAGTTCATCAAGATATAGAATTCCGCCGTCTCTCATGGATTTGATCAAAATGCCTTCTACAAATGTAACTTCTCCTTGATTCATGGTTTTAGTTCCAACCAAATGCGATTCGCGGGTTCTTAAACTGAAATTAATTGAATAAAGCGGCTTTTCAATATCCGAAGCAAATTTTCTAACCAAACTAGTTTTACCAGTGCCTTTTGGTCCTATTATAAGTACAAAAAGTGACGAATCATATGCCTTCTTAATTATATTAAACGAATCATTCCAATCAAAATAATTGGAACTAGATGAGTCTTTTGTCATTCATTATCTATTTTTAGTACATGTAAATAAAAACTAATTGTTGATTTTCAATTAGACCTTAATATAGATTTTTTGTCATTCAGGTAATCTGTAATTAGAATCTTATCTATTTCAGCTGGATTGATATAATATGATCTCCCCTTGACATATTTTTCCAACTCATTTACGTAGCTTAACAAAGAATCTTCCTCACTAACCATGATTGTATCTATATCAATGCCTAATTTATGACATTTTCGTGCTTCCAGAATTGTCTTTTCACCGATATATTGGTCAACCTGTCTATATCTATAGCAAAGGTAAACTAATTTCCCTGATTTAGTATCAAGTGATAAGTCCTGTTTTTGCTTTGCTGAATTTAGTGTTTCCTTATCAAGAGCATAAAATTGGGAATAGGGCCTTTCACATAATATTTTATTTCGTTCTTGTTCTGTATCGATGAAGCAGGCACTAGGATGCCCATCTGTCACAAGGACAATTTTCTTGTTAACAGTGGTTTCATTTTGTAGAATTTTCTTTGCCAGTCTAAAAGCGGCCTGGTAATTGGTATAGTGCATGAAGCCTACGCCTGAATCAAAAGTCTTGAGATAAGGTATATCGTATGGTGATACCTTTGAGGCCAAAGCCCCAAAACCTACTATACGAATTGAATCTGACGGGAAAAATTTTTGGTTTAATAAAAACAAACTCCATAATGCTTTTTTTGCTGCCTCTATTCTACTCATGTCCCCAAACATTGTTGAATATCTCATAGTAGAACTCAAGTCAATACAGTAAACAACTGCAACACTAACTTCTCTCTTTGTTTCATAAACTTCCAAATCATCTGGTTGTAAGTCAATTGGCAATTGAATAGACGATCTGGAATCAGATCTTCTTTGAATAGCATTTAATAATGATCTTGGAACATTAATTAATCTCAGGTCGTCAGACGGTTCGTATTTTTTTGTCGAATCTAAATTTAACGAACCGCTTCCACTAAATGTAGTCTCATGCAGTCCAATAGTTCCTTTATTAAGAGCTCTAATTACATCTTCTAGCAATTTTCCTCCTACTGCAAAAAATCCTTTTTTACTTAGCCATTTTCTTGAATCTTTGATATACCCCAACTGCTGGAGTTGGGCTATTATCGACGATTCCGTCCTACTGGGTTTAGATTTATCTGATTCACTCTGACTATTTTCTCTCTCCTTCTTCAGGTTCTGTAGTTCCTGCTCAATTTCTTCCAGTTTTGGCTGATCTTCTTTCATAATTTCCCTGCCCAAGACTTTAAGAAAATCCTGGAGTAAACTCTTTGGAATTGATTTTGTTGGAGCCTTATCTTCCTTTTCTTCTGGAAAGTCAATGATTTTATGATAAGTAAATTTCTTGATGTTATTTCTATATATGGACATAGATACCTTCCTTCCTATCCAATATTGGTGGATCTGTAAATCTAAGGCCCTCTAGTATTAATTCAGTTACTGATGCGAGATACTCGGGATCTTTCGTGTCTCTAAGAGTGTCAAAATTTATTTCATTTTCTCGTAAAGCCACTTCAAAGTGCTTTTGATCTTGTGCTATATTAACTGCCACAATATCCATTATTTCCCTTAATGAATCAAACTTACTTACCTGTGCCTGATAGCTTTTGGGACCCTTGCTTTTACTGATGATGTCTTGAGAGACATGAAAAGTCTTATTGATTTTGAATTCATTCTTTAGACTTATTAGTTTTTCAGGAGGAAGGTCTGCGACATAATGAGCACATATTTTTTTGACTGCATCAGATATTATAGTATCCAAAATATTCATTCTGTTTTCATAACTATCATCTATCTCTGAAAGTTCAAATTTTGAAGTTTGATGAATTGAATAAATGTCACTAAAACGAGGAACAGCTTTGATGTTATTAATAATGCCTCTTACTCGTTCAGCTTCTGATATCAAGATCTCTAATGAATGAATAGACATTCTTACACTTACTCCCTTTTCATGATTTATTTCGGGATGTCCCCGAGCAATCATAGTAATTTCAGCTAGAGTTCTTAAGATAAATATCGGTAACACTATGCTCCTTAAATTGGAAATGTTTGCTTCCTGAAGCATTATCATCATTTCATCGTAAACCTTTTTTGGATATCTAGTAATGATATGACTCTTCAATCTATCATAAAGAGGTTCTATTATTTTGCCCGAATGAGTATAATCTATTGGGTTTGCAGTAGATATTATTCTTGTATCTGGTTTGAATATTACAGGATAGGACCCAGTAGTGTAGATACCTTCTTGCAAGACACTCAGTAAGGCTACCTGTTTTCTAGGGTCAAGCACAGGTAATTCGTCAATACAAAATACACCGTGTCTGGCTAAGAGCAGCTGACCAGGTGAATATGACTCCATATTGTATATCTCTACTCCTCTTTTTGCTATTTTTATTGCGTCAATCTGCCCCACCAGATCCTTTACAGAAATATCTGGTGTAGCGAGAACGTATTTGAAGCGACTGGGTCCATCAATCCAGATTATTTTGGTATCAAGTCTGTTATTTCTTATCTTGTCCTCGGTTTCAGTAGAAATATAAAATTCTGGTCTAGCTCGTGTGATCTCCTTGTCGTTTAATAATGATACAAGTTCACTTTCTGGAATTAGAGTTGGAATATCATTTGTAATAGATCCTTCCACAATCGGAATTGGAGAGAGTAAATTTTTTGCTACGGTCTCTGCAATCTTGGTCTTTGCCTGTCCAATTTGACCCACAAGTAATATGTCATGTGAAGAAAGTATTGCTCTATTAAGAGACGGAACTATGTCCTCATCATAACCAATGATTCCTGAATATGGAAACTGTTGCCTTTTCAGTTTTATGATTAAATTTCCTCTAAGTTGATCATTTGCAGATACATGTTTGTAATTGATTGATAGCAAATCTTCGAGTGTTTTTATATCCTTATAGTTTTCAGGTAAACCTGGAACTGTTTCGAGATAATCAGGATTTGAAATATAACTTTTATGAACAATATCCTTAAAATTTTCAGAAATCAATTATTCATCAGCTCGATCTACTAACAAATTTAAAGCTTTCAAAGCATATTTTGGTTTTGTCATAATACGTTGACTCTTGTAGTTTCCTTTCGCATAAGTATGTCAAGTATGTCAGCATGGTTTTTATTTCGGAAAATGATGGACGTAAATATTGTCGATATCCGAATATAGGCATATCCTAAGAATAGCAGGGAAAGACATTGAGGGCAGCAAGAAAATCATTATTGCCCTAAGTCAAATTAAGGGTTTAGGTTATAATTTGTCTCAGGTAATTCTACAATCGTTGAATATCAGTTCTAATATGAGAATAGGATTTTTAACGGAAAAAGAGGTGAGCGACATTGAAGCTGCAATAAAAAATCCCTCTTTGATAGGAATTCCAAATTGGTATTTGAACAGAAGAAAAGATAGTGACACAGGCACAGACAAGCATTTGTTAACATCAGATCTTGATTTTACTATATCAGCTGATATTGAAAGAGAAAAAACCGTCTATAGTTGGAGAGGCTATCGACACATGTTTGGACTTAGAGTCAGAGGCCAATGTACTCGAACAACTGGTAGAAAAGGCGGTGCAGTTGGAGTAAAGAAGGTTACATTGAGACCTACAGCCGGTGGCCCCGGTGCTCCTGGCGAAGCAAAGGAAGCCGGTGCTGCTGCACCTTCAACTGAATCTGCAACTCCAGAGGCTTCAACTCCAAAAAGCAGTGCACCTAAATCTCCAGAAACTAAAGAATAGTGAGGCAGAATGGGAGATCCAAGAAAACCAAGAAAAAGTTATAGAAGGCCAAGGCGAATATGGAATTCTGACCAATTAAGTTCGGAATTGTATATTATCGGTTCTTATGGACTCAGGAACAAAAGAGAATTATGGAAGGCACAAACAAAAGTTGCAAATTTTAGGAATCAAGCAAGAACATTGCTTGCGCTGACCCTTGAAGATAGACAGGAAAAGGAATCGATTCTATTGTCATTCATAAATAGGCTAGGTTTGACCAGTACTGCTTCTTTAGATGATATTTTGAACTTGAAAATTGAGGATATACTCGATAGAAGATTGCAGACAATCGTGATGAGAAAAATGGGTTTGAAATCTCCCTTCCAAGCAAGGCAAGTTGTAATCCACGGTCATGTATCAATCGGAAATAGGAAGGTAAACTTACCCGGATATCTAGTAAAGAAAGAAGATGAACCAAAAATACTAGTTCATGTAGTAGCACCAAACAAGACAACAGAAGCCGCAGCCAGTTAGCATCTAAAAATTACTCAACGACTGTTGGTAGATATTTCGTCTACAATATCTATGGCATCTATTTTTCCATCCGAATCCATATCAAAGCCCTGAACTACAACTGCCCAATTGCCGTCTTGATTGAATTTTTTTAGTATTTCGTTTCCATGATTTGTTAAGGCAAGTATAGCTGATTTAGTTCCAGCCGATCTCACTCCTGCTATGATTACGATGTTTACCTTTTCAGAGAAAGGATTTCTAATTTTTGCAATTAACCCATGATTATCAAGCGTATGAGTTCTTCCTTGTGGAGCTATCAAACCAGACCAGTAATTGGATTCATCAAATCGTATTGGTAAATACCTGTTAAATTCTGAAGTGATAATATTTGTTCCAGGACCGCCAATAGATATGATATTTTCTGTTCTTGATATTTTTTCCGACTTTGCATCGACATCTAATTTTACAACAAAATTTTGTGGTAGACTACAAAAACTACCCAAGAAAAAAGCAAGTTGTGTCGAGTAGTGACCATCCCTTGCAGAGGACCGGTAAGGACCGTGTGGGTCTGGAGCACCCACCACAATCACACCATTGAATAACCCATCAACAATAAAGTCTTCAAAAAATGTCCGGACGTTTCTATTAATTTTTCCATTTTTTACATTTTCAAATCTCCTCTCTCCCCAATTCATTTCTATTCCGAACGCTGCATATTCTGTTTTGTAAAGTTTCGCAGTGCCGCCACGTACGAATGATGTTTCAACTTGACCAATAGCTCTAATGGTTAGTAATTTCCTTATGTAATAATATGCACTTTGTTCATAAATCTTGAGTTCCTTTGCGATTTGAGCCGGATACATAGGACGACCTGCCAATAAATTTACAATTTTCCACGCTATGGGATTTGACAAAATACGTATTTCACTTGGTTTTTCGAGAATTAGAATTTCCTTCGTAAATGCATTTTCATCCAAAGAATACACAAGGCTTTTCCTATTCATCAATTAATGATTGGTTAACTATTATATATTAATCTTGTCCGGTATGTAAAGTAGCATAATATGTTAAAATTTGTTTTGCTTTTAAGAGGCGCATTATTCTTCAAGGTGTTATAATTTTTTTTGTAGTGGTAACTTGTGATGTTAGTAATTATTTTAAACCAAATTAAATTGTAGAATAGTGTTATGTGTTCAATAATTGGATACAAGGGCAATGAACACGC